>NZ_JBEJZY010000003.1:0-156958 GCF_040256935.1 Photorhabdus viridis | reverse complement strand
TGGTTGAAGGAATAGGATGTAACGGTATCGGCCAGACATTGCGTAAAATAGGGTTAACCACTTCAGGGAAAGCATCATTAATTTTTTGCTGAAGACCGGCAGCCAGAAGCGCAAAACCTTCCAGTACCCGGAGAATATCCGGGTCACCAGATTCGGCGGTAAAGGGGGCAAGGTGTGGATGTTCTTGCGCCGCGTGACGCATATCATGTTTTATCTGAGAGAGTGCTTCTCGGTAGAAGTCTTCAAAATTCTTCATATTTACGCCTGTCTCTTTTATGATCAACTATTAATGTTAACTTATATTTCGATCTGATAAATATCAAGGTTGATATTTTAAAGATGTGTAAATTCCGCTTTAAAACAGTCAATAATGTAAATTTTATAGGTGTTTAAGTAACATGATTATTTAATTTATTCCAAATAGTTTGATTTAGGGCAGTTTTTCTTAATTAAGTTGTGGCGCCATGATAGCGGGATGTCATAAGCTGAAATGAATATTTGGCTCATAGTTAAGAGGGGAATAAATGTTACGTTCCATTATTTTAACTGGAGATTCGACTTCGCATGGCGGCAAGGTGCTGGCGGGAGTGATGGCACCTAACCTTATCAGTTCGTAACACCTGCCCTTTTATTGTTGGATGAACCTGATAACCATTTGGATATTGAATCCAGGGAGTTGCTACAGCAGGCGTTATATCATTATAACGGAGCAAGTGTACGAAATGTTTGATCCAAACTAGGTCATCATTGCTTTGAACCAACCTTGCATTCGCCTTGATCCCACAAACACCCTGCCAAATTTCTCATTGTTCCAGCCATCGAATTTTTTCTCTTTTGTCATGCTAGCAGCTATTTAATTCCATATTTTATGACCGACAACGTTTTAGACGCTGACAAGGAAAGCCGTGGCCGAAGATAGCGATCTTGAAAAAACAGAGGAACCCACGCCCCATAAACGGGAAAAAGCCCGGAAAGAGGGGCAGGTAGCCCGCTCCAGAGAGCTGAGTTCCATATTGATGCTGACCAGTGGCCTGAGTTTGCTCTGGATGAGCGGTCAATCAATTACTCATGAATTGTCGCTGATGGTGTTTGAAGGTTTTAACTTCGATCACAGCATGGTTAGCAATGATAAACAGATGGTTCAGCAGATTGGCAGGTTGCTCCGGCAAGCTGTTTGGGCTTTGTTGCCGGTTTTTGCCGGATTAGTGTTCGTTGCGTTAAGTGCTCCGGCGCTATTGGGTGGATTAGTATTCAGTACAAAATCCATCAAATTTGATGCGAAAAAATTGAATCCTATTTCTGGTCTGAAACGTATTTTTTCAATGAATGCGTTAGCTGAATTGTTCAAAGCGTTGCTTAAAGCAGGATTTGTCGGAATTGGTGCTGCTTTATTTCTTTGGATGAACTGGCCTGCCATGTTACGGCTGATCGCGCAACCACCTCTGCTGGCGCTGGATGATGCAATGCAAATGTTGGTATTCGCCGGTTATGTTGTGGTTTTCATGTTGATACCGATGGTGGCTTTCGATGTCGTTTACCAGATATACAGCCATCTGAAAAAACTGAGAATGACCAGACAGGAAATAAAGGATGAATTTAAAGAACAAGAGGGGGATCCACATGTTAAAGCGCGTATCCGTCAACAACAACGGGCGGCTGCCCGTCAGCGTATGATGGCGGATGTACCGAAAGCGGATGTGATTGTCACCAACCCAACTCACTATGCTGTCGCCCTGAAATATGACGAAAAAGCGATGAGTGCGCCAAGGGTATTGGCGAAAGGGGCGGGAATCATTGCATTGCGGATTAAAGAAATAGGTACAGAAAACCGCATTCCATTACTTGAGGCGCCGCCACTTGCCAGGGCGCTTTATCGTCATAGTGAAGTTGGCGGACATATCCCCGCGACACTTTACGCGGCGGTAGCGGAAGTGCTTGCTTGGGTCTACCAATTGAAACGTTGGAAACGGGAAGGCGGCTTGAAGCCGAAGAAACCTGAAAATCTGCCAGTGCCGCCAGCACTGGATTTTGCTGGAGAAAATAATCGTCATGGCTAATCTGGCCTCTATATTTCGTTTACCGGGCAATATGAAAGGATCGCAATGGCAAATGCTTGCCGGGCCGGTATTGATCCTCTTGATTTTGTCGATGATGGTATTGCCGTTGCCGCCATTCCTGTTGGATTTGCTGTTTACGTTTAACATTGCGCTATCAATTATGGTGTTACTGGTGGCGATGTTTACCCGGCGTACTCTGGATTTTGCCGCATTTCCGACAATATTGCTGTTTTCCACTTTGTTGCGTTTGTCTCTTAACGTGGCTTCAACCCGTATCATTTTATTGGAAGGGCATACTGGCTCTGCGGCGGCGGGTCACGTTGTGGAAGCATTTGGTCACTTTCTGGTTGGCGGTAATTTCGCCATTGGTATCGTGGTTTTTATTATCCTGGTATTGATTAACTTTATGGTGATTACCAAAGGCGCAGGGCGTATTGCTGAAGTTGGCGCCCGTTTTGTGTTGGATGGTATGCCAGGTAAACAGATGGCGATTGACGCTGACCTGAATGCCGGATTGATCGGTGAGGAGGAAGCGAAGAAACGCCGTGCGGAAGTGACGCAGGAATCGGATTTCTATGGTTCGATGGATGGCGCTAGTAAGTTTGTGCGCGGCGATGCGATTGCCGGATTAATGATACTGGTTATCAACGTCGTCGGCGGCTTGATTGTTGGTGTGGCCCAGCATGGCATGAGCCTGGGGGATGCAGGGGAAGCTTATACTCTGTTAACCATTGGTGATGGCCTGGTGGCGCAGTTACCTGCCCTGATTATTTCGACCGCGGCCGGTGTGATTGTTACCCGCGTGGCGACGGATCAGGATGTTGGTCAGCAGATGGTGACTCAACTGTTCAATAATCCCCGTGTGTTGATGTTGAGTGCGGGGGTTCTCGGATTATTGGGCATGGTTCCAGGAATGCCCAATTTTGTTTTTCTGTTGTTCACTGCGGCGTTAGCAGGTCTTGGTTGGTATCTCTATCGCCGTGCTGATGGTCCGGTGATGAATGCGGAAAAACCCAAAATAGAGGAGCAACAGCAGGCATCAGAAGCTTCATGGTCTGATGTTCAGCTTGAAGATCCACTGGGGATGGAAGTGGGATATCGCCTGATCCCGATGGTTGATTTTCGTCAAAATGGTGAATTACTGGGGCGAATCAGCGGCATTCGGAAGAAATTTGCTCAGGAGATGGGATATTTACCACCGGTGGTTCATATTCGTGACAACCTTGAACTGGCTCCGTCTGGCTACCGTATTCTCATGAAAGGGGTAGAAATTGGTCGTGGTGAAGCCCATCCGGGGCGCTGGCTGGCAATAAACCCTGGCGGTGCAGTAGGAGAATTACAAGGTGATATCACCAAAGATCCGGCTTTTGGGCTCTCTGCGGTTTGGATTGATGACAGCCTCAGAGAACAGGCGCAGGTTCAGGGTTATACAGTGGTTGCCGCCAGTACGGTTGTGGCTACCCATATGAATCATCTGTTGACGCAATATGCTAATGAATTGTTTGGCCGTCAGGAAGCCCAACAACTGTTTGAACGTGTTAGTCAGGAGATGCCTAAACTGACAGAAGACTTTATTCCCGATATTGTCAGTCTGACAACTTTGCATAAGGTTCTGCAAAACCTGTTATCCGAACAAGTGCCGATCCGGGATATGCGGACAATTATTGAGACACTGGCTGAACATGCCCCGGGGCAAACTGATCCCTATGAGCTGACATCTGTGGTCAGAATCGCGCTTGGCCGGGCGATTGCTCAACAGTGGTTCCCTGGAGCGCAGGAAATCCAGGTCATTGGACTGGATGCCGGTCTTGAGCGTTTGTTAATTCAGGCGTTGCAAAATGGTGGCGGTCTGGAGCCAGGATTGGCGGATAATTTGCAACAGCAGGCAACGGAAGCACTGCAACGTCAGGAAATGTTGGGGGCTCCTCCGGTACTGCTGGTTAACCATGCGTTACGCCCGTTATTATCGCGTTTCTTGCGAAGGACTTTACCTCAATTGGTTGTTTTATCTAACCTTGAAATCAGTGATAACCGTCAAATCCGTATGACAGCAACTATTGGTGGTAACGGGTAGTCATATTAATAAAACATGGGCCATTTATTCGTAAATGGCCTTTAATGTTCTTTTTTTTCTTTTTTTTAATGCCCGTTTTGGATAAAAGTGAGATTTTTCTTTTATCATATTTCCTTTTACCAGTGCCGCCGAAGTGATTTTTATTCGCTTCGGTTTTTTCATTATTAAATAATAATCAGTAGTGAGTTTGTGAATAGGTTGGATTTAATTGTTTTCTCTGTCATGACAGTTAATAATTTAATGTTGTTGGTTTTGATTTTAATATTATCTAAATATAAAAAAACTTTCGGATTAGATCAAAAATAGAGCAAATCATATTTGGCAGGAATAATAAATAACAAACTAAAGAGTCGAATGTTGAATTAAAGAATAATAATGATAAAGGAAAGATAAAAAATAACACACCGAATTTAGTGACGAAAAAATAAAATTCGGTAATATTTGCCGCTCTAAACAATTCAAAAGGATGAGAGTTAAATATGTATGAAAATATGTTAAAACCCGTAACATCAGGAAAAACAGAAAACGGATCTCAACTAAAAGGAAATGAGGGCACATATGACACATCAATATTAAAAGGGAGCCCTGTAGGACGAAATGATATTGGAAATTCAGCACCATTGCCTGCTCAAGCAGAAGTTTTTCAAAAAGTTGTCGATGAAAAAATAGAAAACTTCAAAACAAAGGGAAATACAATATCAATTATTGTCTGGCGTAATAACCAGACAGGGCTTACCCACATATTGGATGGTCAGCATCGATTTATTGCTGCATGCATACTTGGAGTACCCGTTAATTTGACATGGAAAAAGTTCGGTATACCACCTAATCAGATAGACTGGAGTAGTACAAAATTCTCTAACGGAATACCGGCTAAGACCAAGATATTTGGAAAATAATCGATTAAGTTAGTTTAATGTGTATTAGGTGAGACTTGATCTGATACAGGAATTTGAAAGATTGAGAGTTACCGGTTTTGATATAGACGTCGAAATCTTAAACAAAACGTGAGGTAACTCTCATGCTCCACATTATTCATTTCATCATCAAATATAAAGCTGGCTTGCTGAATCTGGTGGAAGAACTTAACAATATATCCAACGCTTGTAAAATCATGAGCATTTCGCATGACATATTCATTGTGACGAGCGGAATTTTATTAATATTCCTTACGTTTGGTTGCAATTAAATCATCCTGAATAAATTCAAATGTAATGGAGAATGTAACGGGTGCTACGACCGCCCGCGCCGGTGCTTTCTAAACAGCCTAGCTCAACTAAATGTGCTAAATGCCTTGTTGCCGTGGGGCGACTTACCTTCGCCACTTTTTGATATTGGTTGTTGTTAATGGCGCAATAACGTCGGCATTCCAATGGAATTCAGGCCAATTATGTTGTTCCCATATCCACATTGATTTCACCTGTGAGTCAAATAAGGCTTCTATTCTACTCACTAAATGAGTCGAATGTTAATTTTATTTGACTCATTTACGGTTTTTTTAAGGTAATTAAGGTCTTATTGACCTTGATGGAGGGCTGGGCGAGATCTCACCTTTTTAGACCAGCCCTGACTTCTAGATTTAATCATCATGGGATATCGTGTTTCACGTTTAACCAACGTTAATCATACCTGTTTTTTATTGCATTATTTTTATCGTTTTCTGTGTAAAATAACCACGAGAAAGCACTTGGGTGTGATCCTGTCTTTTTTCCCAGGTTTTAAAACCACGCTGACAAACAAAAAAACGACTTTTCTTAACAGCTGTTTTACCACTTTCAGATTCTGAATTATTTAAGGTGAATAATTATGATTCCGGTCTTATTTAAATGTACGCGCTATTTTCTTAATTATTAAAGTAAAATGTTTTCATTATGCATAAATGAAATAGCTTGGTATAAATATGTGACATTTATAGGTGTCATTGATAATTATGTTTATTCTAATAAAATGCTTGGTTGATTGATTTAAATCTAATTAAATTAATGGTTATTGTGATACTGGTGGAGTATTATTTAAACGATATGTTTTTAGATGAGGTTTTTTAAAAAAAAGTAATTAAAATTTTATTAAATAGCTGGCAAAAATTCACTTTTCTATAATGCTTAAATATAACTGATTGTGTCATGCGAAAAACGAATAGCGTAGTCAAGTTAAATATTAAATAAGTGTTATCGGCAGCGAATCTTCCGAGTGCAGTATCAGCTATAACACATAACCAAGGTCTGACTTTATTAATGGGGGAAAATAATGTCCACTGAACCGCCGCTATATCAAGAAGATATTGTCGTGATACATGTTGCCACACCCGAAGATTTGGCGAAGTTTGCCGATCAATCACTCTTCTGGAATGAAGAAACCTGTGAACAGATGAAAATTGCTGAAGTGTTGTTTACGCCAGCAGGAGAGGCTCCACCTGGCTTGGGAATTAAATATGTCGCCACTCCCGGTGATTTGGTGAGGTTTGTCGATGAAGAAGGCTACTGGAGTGAGGAAACCTACGAACAGATAGAAGTTGTAAGGGTGTTGTTTATACCAGCAGAAAAAATACGTGGTGTAGGGATTAAACATGTTGCCACGCCTGACGATTTGGCGAAGTTTGCCGATAAGGAACTTTTCTGGAGTAAGAAAGACTACGAACAGCTAAAAGCCGTAGAGGTGCTGTTTGTACCCAGAGAAGGAATGCCCGGTTAGGGGGGTAAACATATCGCTACACCCGACGATTCGGCAAAGTTTACCGATAAAGCGGCCAATTAGAATGGAGAGAAGCATTAAGAGAGGGATAAAGCCAGAATATTGTTTATCCCGAAAATAAAAGAATAGAACGGCGTGTAACAACGTTAATTTATTTGTCATTCTGCATTGGAGGTATTAATGGCTCACAACAAGACATCTACATCCAGCGAGAATAATTTGTTGGATAAAGAGGAAGTTAAATCCTGGTTTAAATTATATTCCATGCCGAAAAGTGAAAATTATACTCAATTGGTGCAAATAGCGGCGGAAGGTCGGCGTTTAGCCGGTCTGGACCTTGGTCAGACCGATAATAATCCAGGGGCAGGATTGAACCGGGATCTGGATGAAGTGAATTTACTCTTAGTGAATCCCGGTGATGGGGTGCATATTGGAGAAAACCGTGAAATTGCTGTCAATATTGATAAGAGCAGCGGCTTACAGTTCATTAATGGAGAATTGGGATTACGCCCCGAGTTTAAATTGTCGCTGGCACTGTTTGAGAGTTTTACGCAGGAACAACAAAAAGAACTTTACCGTTGGCTGATTCATGCTGGTGAGATGGCGACCAGTAAGGTGCAATTGCCCGCGTTTGACTTGCCGGCCAATGGTAACAATAAAAACCTTGGTGCTGTTGTCAGTGTTAACGGTGATGGGAAAACTGTCGCGCTTAGTGGGGCAGAAGGAAAGGAACCTGTATATCTATTTTCTTATACCGATAGCGGTTGGCGGCAGCAATTCGCTGATTACGTCAGTGGTTATAGCGGCAGAGCGCTCAGTCTGAATCGAAATGGTAATGTTCTCGCGGTGGGTATTGAAAACCGAAACAGTGATGGTGGGCATGGTTCGGTGTTCGTTTATCGCAGATTGGAAAATGGCGCGTGGGAGAAATCTGCCAAACTTTGGCTTAGTGAGGCGAATGTTCAGCAGCATTTCGGTTGCGCTGTGGGCCTGAGCGCTGATGGCACACTATTAGCGGTAGGTTCTTATGGCTGGAGATCGGGTTTATTGACTAACTGCGGCGCAGTGTATCTTTATCAGTATGACGGAAAGAAATGGTCACAGCTTGGTGAGCGTCTGACCTTATCTTCTCCGGCACAGGGCGATATGTTTGGCGGCAAACTGAGCTTGAGTGCTAATGGTTCAACTTTGGTCGTAGCGGCAACAGGGCGTAACGGTAATAACGGTGAAGTGACGATATTTCATCGTCACGGGACATACTGGCAGCCGCAACCGCCACTCAATTCGCTGACTTCTCCTTCACTCAACAGCAGTGACAGCTTTGGCGCCAGTCTCAGCCTGAACGATAGCGGCAATATTCTGGCGGTGGGGTGCCCGGGAGAGAAGGACAATGTTGGTGCGGTCTATTTGTACCAGCGTCACCGTCATGTATGGCAAGTTATGGGGATACTGAGAGAAGCGGTGACTGCCGGGGAAAGGTTTGGCAGCGAGTTGTCTTTGAGTGGTGATGGTCAGGTACTGGTGGTGTCAACACCTGTTGGTAAAAATGACACAGGTGTGCAAACCGGTACGGTATGGTGGTTTATATATCAGGATGAACAATGGATTATGCAGGGCAAATTACTGGAGCTGGATGGGGAATCAAACCATAAATTTGGCGCCGGTGTTTGTCTTAGTGGTGACGCCAATACGTTGGCGATTGGCGCCAGTGGCTGGAAAAGTGGCGAAGGGAAAGTTTACCTTTACGACTAGCTAAATGAGGAAAAGACGATGGCGAAAGAGATAACAGATGAAACGGTCAGCCAGCTTAGTACCCACTTCGCCCCTGGCAAGATCCCGACTGAGGCGGCATTTTATTCACTGATTGATTGGGCCACGTTGTGGCGGCAGCTTTTTGGTTGGCAGGATGGCGATCAAGCTTATCATCCAGGGGGCGGGTTGCAGGTTATCGACAACCGTTTGGCGGTTAAGACTGGTGATGGCATCGCGGTGGAACTGAAGGGACTTGCGTTAAGGCTACAGCCCAATGGGGGATTGATGTTGGATAAATCTGGGGCGCTATCGGTGGATGGTACTGTAGCGGTTTCGGCACAAGCCTTTAAATTGCTTTCTGAGGAGACGCGGGAACAAATTGCCAAGTTGTTATTGAATGCTGAGGCAGAAGGCAGAAAACAGGGAACAGAAAACAGATGACGACCGCCTAATGCGGCTTTTGAGGACATATTATGACTGATAAAGAAATGAGTTCTGTTGATTCATTGAAAGCGAATTTTAAGTCTGGTGTTCCGCCCATGCCTGAAGCATTTTCCCATTTGATTGATGAGGCATATCAGGTATATGAAATCATTGATGGTGATAAGTGGGATAGCCCGACCGCAGGGCTGGAACGGGATGACAAAGGAAAACTGGCCCTTAACACTCACCATTCTGGCGGGTTAAACCTTGATCAGAGAGCTTTGGCATTGTCACTGAAGCCAGAAGGGGGACTCTCTTTTGATGGGGGAAGGCGTCTGAAATTGGATGCCGATCGGCAGGTTCAGTTTGCCGATTTTTTCAGTTTATCGCGGTGGGAGCGGATAGAGATAGCACAGTTGTTGGGTTTGAAACGCATCACCAGTACTACGATGACGCGTATTGTTTCTCCTTCCCCTAAAGAGAATGAACGCTTTGGCACTTCTGTTAGCCTGAACGCGGCGGGAGATTGCTTAGTGGTTGGGATGGGGAAAGTGGTCTATTTGTATATGAGCCGGAGGGATGAGTGGAATACAAGCACGCCCATTGTGTTTGAGGCTTATGGAGATAAATATCGTAGTGCTTCATGGAATGTCAGTCTGGATGCGGAGGGAGATAACTTGGCAGTGGGGTACTTAACTGATGTTCGAAAAATGGAGGTTTGTGTGTATACGCGCACAAATGGTGTCTGGGATACAAAAAGTCCTATTGTGTTTCCGTTGGAAGATGAATATAGACACGCTGGTGGTGTGTATGCCAGTTTGAGCGCCGCAGGAGACTGTCTGGTGGTGTGGGGGGGCATCTATACATTCTATGTGTATACACGCACGAATGGGATCTGGGGCAGAGAAAACCCCATTAAGCTTCGTTTTTCGAATTATGGTCACGGAATTGCCATGATTTGTCTGAGTGCCTTGGGAAACTGCTTGGCGGTGCATGGTACCGATTATTCTATAAACATGGTTTATGTGTATACACGCACGAATGGAACCTGGGATGAAAGCTACATTGGGTTCAATCCCCCTAAAGATAGTTCACCCGGTTTTGGCAAGGTTTTTAGCCTGAATGCAGAGGGAGATCGTCTGGCGGTGGGGGCGGATGATGATTCACCCATTATTGATGGGAAGGTTTATCTGTATACGCGTACGAATGGGATCTGGGATACAAAAAATCCCATTAAGTTTTCGGCTCCTGCAAGTGGCGTAACGTATTTTGGCTGCGCTATCAAACTGAATGATGTGGGAGACCGTCTGGCAGTGGGGGCGGCTTCCCGGGTGTATGTGTATACCTATCTGAATGGTAAGTGGAATATGGAAACACCTATCGAGATTTTGGACCCTTCAGGCAATTTAGACAATGTAAATGGTTTTGGTAAGGCTGTGAGTTTGAATAAGTTAGGAACGAGCTTGGCGGTTGGTGCAGTTTTAACCAAGGTTGATTCTGCGCCTGAAGCCGGTGCAGTCTATATCTTTGATAATGTCAAATAGAAGACAGAGAACATATGACGGTGACTGTCTAATACGGCTTTTGAGGACATATTATGGTTGATAAAGAAATGAGTACTGTTGACTCTTTGAAAGCGAGTTTTAAGTCTGGTGTTCGGCTCATGCCTGAAGCCTTTTCCTATTTGATTGATGAGGCATATAAGGTATATGAAATCATTGATGGTGATAAGCGGGATAGCCCGACCGCAGGGCTGAAACGGGATGGTAAAGGAAAACTGGCCCTCAACACTCACCATTCTGGCGGATTAAACCCTGAACAAGGGGCTTTGGCGCTATCATTGAAGCCAGAAGGGGGACTCTCTTTTGCTGGGGGAGGGTATCTGAAATTGGATGCCGATCGGCAGGTTCAGTTCACGGATTTTTTCAGTTTATCGCGGCGGGAGCGGATGGAGATCGCACAGTTATTGGGTTTAAAACGCACCATAGTGACGCGTATTGTTTCTCCCTCTCCCGAAAAGTATGAGTCCTTGGGCTATTCTGTTAGCCTGAATGCGGCGGGAGACTGCTTAGCGGTTGGGATGATTAATAAAGTCTATGTATATATGCGCCGGAATCGTGGTGAGTGGAATACAAGCACGCCTATTGTGCTTGAGTCTTTTGAAAGTGATTATATTAGATCTTCATGGAATGTCAGTCTGAATGCGGCGGGAGATTGCCTGGCGTTGGCAAATAGTAAGCCTCATGATTTCAAAAAGCGGGTTGGTGTACATATGCGCACAAATGGCGTCTGGGATGCGAGAAAGGCCGTTTGGTTTCCGGCTCCGGGCAGCAATCAAATCTTTGGCTTGAATATTAGCGTGAGTGCAGCAGGAGACTGTCTGGTAGCTGGGGGCTCATCCTCTACGCTTCATATGTTTACACGCACGAACGGGATCTGGGATAGAGAAAATCCTATTAAGTTTCCGAGTCCTTCGAATGCTATTCGGTTTGGCGATGCTGCCCGCCTGAGTGCTGCGGGAAACTGTCTAGCGGTGTTTGGAGAAGAAATTTTTTCTTTAAGAAGCACGATTTATGTGTATACACGCACGAATGGGGTCTGGGATAGAGAAAACCCCATTGAGCTCAAGGCCCCTGAAGGTAACTCATACGATTTTGGTAAGGTTTTTAGCCTGAATGCAGAGGGAGATCGTCTGGTGATGGGGGCGGGTGATGATTTACCCATTACTAATGGGAAGGTTTATTTGTATACGCGCACGAATGGGATCTGGGATACAGAAAATCCTATTAAGTTTCAGGCCCCTGCAAGTGACGTACCGTATTTTGGCCGTTCTCTTGAACTGAATGATGCGGGAGATCGCCTGGTAGTGGGTGCGGCTTCCAGGGTGTATCTGTATACCTGTCTGAATGATAAGTGGAATATGGACACACCTATGGAGATTTTGGACCCTTCAGGCAATTCAGAGACTTTTGGTGTATCTGTCAGCCTGAATAAGGCGGGAACGATTTTGGCAGTTGGTGCAGCGTCAGAGAATGTCGATTCTAAATCCGAAGCTGGTGCAGTTTATGTTTTTGAGGATGTCAAATGGAAGACAGAGGACAAAAAACAGATGACGGTGACTGTCTAATACAGCTTTTGAGGACATATTATGACTGATAAAGAAATGAGTACTGTTGACTCATTGAAAGCGAGCTTTGAGTCTGGTGTTCGGCTCATGCCGGAAGCCTTTTCTCATGTGATTGATGAGGCATATGGAGACGGTCTGGTGGCTGGATGCGAATATAAACCTGCGTTACATTCTACGTTCCATATATTTACACGCACAAATGGGATCTGGGGTAGCGAAAATCCTATTAAGTTTTTAGCTCCTGCAAGTGACGTAACAGATTTTGGCCGCTCTTTCGAACTGAATGATGCGGGAGATCGTCTGGTAGTAGGGGCGTCTTCCAGGGTATATGTGTATACCTGTCTGAATGATAAGTGGAATATGGAAACACCTATGGAGATTTTGAACCCTTCAGGCAATTCAGACAATTTAAATGATTTTGGTAAGGTTGTCGGCCTGAATAAGACGGGGACGAGTTTGGCTGTTGGTGCAGATTCAGAGAGTGTTGATTCTAAATTCAAAGCCGGTGCGGTTTATATTTTTGAGAATGTCAATTGATGGTCTAATCTAGGACAGCCCCATTTTTTGTGTATATTACAAGAAAATGGGCCTACCTTGAAATCCATAGGGTATACCTTTAGCCTGATGCGTAAGCCGCTGAAATTTCCGTCAGACTCAGTGGATTCAATATTGTTTGAAAAGATAGTCGAGAATATCCTGTTCAAGTTCGAAGGCGTCACGTCGTTCCGCAAGATAGCTTTTTAGTACGGTGAGTGAACGCAGGCTTGCGCGTAGTTGGATTTCGTTTTCTATATTTTGCCGCAATTTTTTGCAGTGCTCGCGGAGGTTATCCTCTATTATCTTCGATGTTTCACCTCCCAGTGTGCTCCAAATCATGCCCGGTAACGAATCAGATTTTTTTAGCTGATTGAGTTCACTGGCTAGTATATCTATACGTGCTTTTAGCAACTTATTGATATCGGATATATCCCGATTGTTAAAACTGAAAGTTGGATCAATGTACTGGTGGTACATGTTTATTATCGTCCAGACATCATTATCTTTCTTGGCTTTTGATAACTGCACCATCAACTGGTTTTTTTTCTTTTTTTCATCTAAATCCTGTTCACGATCCGGATGTAATACCTTGGCTATTTTTCTATACATTTGGCTCACTTCCTGCGATTTAAATAAATCATCCAGTTTTTTCTGGTCTTCTTCCGCAGGGTCGAAGTCAGTGGTCTCTTCTGCATCATATTCGTCGTAGAAATGTTCTGATTCCCGTTGAAAATGCTGTTCTATGGTGGCACGCATTTTTTCAGGGCTTTTCATCATATCAAGTAATTCTTCATCAGATATTTCTTCATTAAAATCAAAATATTCATCCAGGGTCTGCCGGATATCAGCCATCTGTTCTGGTGTCGGCGTTTCCTCTTCTTTCAACGCATGAAGATTGGAAAAGTGATCGGTCAACTTATTGAGGTCAAGGTTTTCGTTAAAGGGGTATGTACATAACTCAGCAAGCTCTTCTTCTATCCAGAAAAATAATTCTCTCCGTTGGTTTTTCCCCAATGATTTCTTTTCGGCAAATGAAAGCAACCGTGCCGCTTTATCATATCTGGATTGTATATATTGATGCTCTACCGGTAAAACCTCTTGTTGAAAGCGCATGAACAAGTCGTCTTGTTGCTGTTGTAGCTTGGCGATCTTCAATTGGTATTTTTCGATGGACTTCCAGTAAGCTTTGAATTGTTGCTGAGGCGTTTTTGGTACCTTCTGTCCGCTCGATTTTCTTTTTTTAAGTTGCTTGTGCATCAATATTGTTCCTGAAGTTGAAACCCGTACGTTGAGTAATTAAAAATTATATTATCAATACCCGTTGTCGTTTATTCTTATTCTGCAATATATTTTCGTAACACGCAAAACATTATAGTTGTGCAATTGTTACATTGACTTATAAATGGTGATTTTTGCTAATCTTTTCTTCCCAAGTTTCAATAACCGTTTCACAATACTTTTCGTCTGAATTATTCATGCTTGAGGACTTCGAGAGAAGCTACGAAGCTCGGGTTGAACAGGAAGGCGGCGCTGACAAATTACTATCAAAACAATAAAAAAACGGCACTACCGCGATGGGCGGTAATGCGCTGAATCAAACCTGGACTTTATGGCCGGAAAATATGGAGTGGCGGGTAGCCTGGCCGTCTGAACCATAAAGAGAGGGGCTGTGGTGGCTTTTTAGAAAAGCGATAGCTTTACTATTTAATTCAAGATGCTGGGCTAACAACAGACCATTATGGGCGTTTAAATCACGAATCTGGATAGTTGCTTTGCCGATCTGTTGCCACAATGTGGCGAGCATAGGCTGCTTATCGTAAGGCGCGATAGTCTTTAATTCTTTGCTTAAATTAAGACGCTGCTGCTCTGAATGACCAAGGGCGGATAACAGAAAGTTTTTTCGTTCTGTTATCCGGTGTAAATCTCGTGCTTCAATAAAACCCTCGCACAGAATACGCTGTTCTTCCGTCATTGTTTGGGTCAGCGAGGTTAAATAGGTAACTTGCTGTTTGAGTAATTGCTGAAGTTCTTCCATAATGGGTTTAATTACTTTTTATAATACGGAAAGTTTTCGGCGGCTTCTCTGAGTAGAGCGTCTGCGATTTTACCGCTGTTCATTTTTAAGGTTCCCTGAGCGACAGCTTCTTTCAGCTTTTGCACCTTTTGGATGTTGATATCCTGGCTGCTCGGCTGAACCAGTTTTGTTTGTGCTTCGCTCAGTTTTACTTGTGCATCACTGCTTTTTAACGTAACGCCGGAGGTTTTTCGGGTGCCCTGGGCGCTTTCATTAGTAGGTCGCTGTTGAACAGCAGCGATAGCTAATAAGGGTTGAGTGCGTTCGATACTCATAATTATTATCCTTTATGGCCAGGCATAGGTTCACCTATGGATCGGAGCAGGTTACATGCCATTTGCATACCTGCAAATCATGCTCTGCTGGTTATATCGGCACAGTAAAAGAAAACTTTAGTAACTTATAACATGATTTTTACACTGCCGTTTTCTAATGCCTGGCCGGTTATAACGTGCCCTGAATTCATTCGAACCCTGACTTTATCAGAAGTTGCCGCGTTATTAATAGCTTTCCCTTCATTGCGTATCTGAAAACCCTTTCCCTGTACAATTACCCCCACATTCTGACCTGCCCGCACCGCCCACGGGCGGCGTAACATATTGCGGGTAATTACCTGCCCTGCTGGAATGTTGCGTACAGCAACACTGTTTTTTATTTCATTTTTGTTAACAATCAGATCGTTCGGTAGTTTTTCCAGCAATCCGCTTCTGATCTGAAGATCTTTCTCTGATAAAACATCATTACGGGAGAGGGCGCGGCGGGTAACCCAATAATGTCCTGTAACGCTGACAGCGACTTGAATAAATTTACGTTTTTGATGACAAACAATAGGTAAAGAGATATTTCCCCAGTTTTGACCACCAACAGAGGGGTGAATTTCTGGTGATTCACACTGAGGCCATTGCCGTTCCGGCGTTCTGATTTCAACAGAAACTTTTTGATGATTATCCCTGTGTATCTGCTGGAAATAATGCGTTATGGCCTGAGGCAGATTATTTCCCCATGCCATCGAATTCATAAAGAAAAACGCGAATAGCCCGATAACCTTTATAGCTTGCATTTTCTCGCTCTCATTATTCTGTCAATAAAGTAGATAAATCCGCAGCTGTTGGGTGGCGCACAGTGTACCCGCATTGAATGTCGGTTAATGGGATAAATAGCAATTCAATTAGCGTTTATTCATCCGATAGGCTTTTCTTTCTGCGTTTATTCTGTTTACTGCAAATTTCGCGATCGCGAACTGCGCTATTAAGGTTCATAACACAAGTAAGTCACATCAGAGGGAGGAATATGCTCGATAAATTAGATGCAGCCTTTCATTTTCAGCAGGAGGCTTTGTCATTGCGATCACGGCGACAGGAAATATTGTCCGCGAATATCGCCAATGCGGATACTCCAGGATATCAGGCGCGGGATATTGATTTCGCCGCACAACTGAAAAAAACCATTGCGCACGGTCGGGTCACCGGAAACGGGATTGGGCTGACGCTGACATCGGATCGGCATATTCCCATTCAGCCTCAGAAGAGAATGGAGATGGACTTGCTGTATCGGGCGCCTTATCAGGCGGCGATGGATGGCAACACGGTGGATATGGATATGGAACGCGGCAATTTTATGGATAACAGTCTGAAATATCAGGCTGAACTGACGGCGACCAGCTCCCAAGTTAAAAGCATGATGTCAGTCTTACAGCAAGGATAAAGGCCATGTCTTTACTCAGTGTTTTTGATATTGCCGGTTCGGCATTATCAGCTCAATCCCAGCGATTGAATGTCAGTGCCAGCAATATGGCGAATGCTGATAGCGTTTCAGGGCCTGATGGTCAGCCATACCGGGCGAAACAGGTGGTTTTCCGTGTCGCCGCCCCGGCAGGACAGGAAACAGGCGGTGTCCGGGTCAGTGAAGTTGTTGATGATCCAACGCCTTTCCGCCTTGAGTATCAGCCAGGGCACCCGCTGGCCGATGAAAAGGGCTATGTACGTATGCCAAACGTTGATGTGGTTGGGGAAATGATCAACACCATTTCGGCTTCCCGCAGCTATCAGGCCAACGTTGAGGTACTGAATACAACCAAGTCGATAATGTTGAAAACATTAACTTTAGGTCAGTAACAGGGGCGACTCATGGGAATTGCCAGTGCAATGAACGAACCAATGGATAACGCCTCTGTTGGGGAGTTGGCGTCATCCAGCAAGACAAAAAAGAAGAACAGCGAAGAGCTGAATGACAACTTCATGAACTTGCTGATCACGCAAATGAAAAATCAGGACCCAACCAACCCGATGAAAAACAATGAGCTGACCGCCCATTTGGCTCAGATAAACACGGTACAGGGGATTGAAAAGCTGAATACCACACTAGGCTCTATTGTTGGTCAGATTAATAATAGCCAGTCTTTACAAGCATCAGCTTTGATTAGGCGGGGCGTTATGATTCCTGGCGATACGGTTCTGGTTGGTTCTAGCGAGGAAGGGGGGCTCAGTATTACACCATTTGGTATTGAGCTGGAAAGGCCGGTGGATAGTGTGAACGTGACCATTACGGATAAACAAGGGGCTGTTGTACGCCAAATTGATATCGGTGCGCTGGAAGCAGGGGTTCATAACTTCACCTGGAATGGCACAAAAGAAGATGGTACGACGGTTGCGGATGGCGCTTATAAAATCACCATTGCAGCTAGCTATAAAGGCGAGCAGAGAGTGTCTCTACCACTGACGTTCGCTGTTGTGAAGGGCATTACCCGTGGAGGGGAAGGCACTAAATTAGATTTAGGACTGGCTGGTACCGTCACGATGGATAAGGTGCGTCAGATTCTTTAACAAACGAGAATTTTAACGGAGAGTAATATGTCTTTTTCACAAGCAGTGAGTGGTTTGAATGCCGCGTCAGCTAATCTGGATGTTATAGGTAACAATATCGCTAATGCAGCGACATATGGCTTTAAATCCAGCACTGCGGCTTTTGCTGACATCTTTGCCGGCTCTCAGGTGGGGCTGGGGGTAAAACTGTCGGGTATTAATCAGAACTTTAAAGATGGTACGACGACTACCACCAATCGCCCCCTCGACTTGGCGATCACGGAAAATGGTTTTTTCCGTCTGCAAGACAATAATGGCGGGATCTACTACTCTCGTAACGGCCAGTTCAAAATGGACGAGAACCGTAACATTATTAATATGCAAGGTTTGAAACTGACTGGCTATCCGGCAGTGAGTATCAATGGGGGGGCGCCACAGGTTCAGAAGGGTGCTAACCCGGTAGCAATTACGGTATCTCAGGATATGTTGTCGGCGAAAGCGACAACTGAGGTGACGATGCAAACGAACCTTAATTCGATGCATAAAGTACCAACAGAAGCTTTCTCGCCAGATAAGCCTGATTCTTATAACTACCCAAATACGATCACCGTTTTCGACAGTTTGGGCAACCCGCATGGTATTAGCGTTTTCTTTGTAAAAACAAATGATAACGAATGGCAAGTTCATGCGCGGGATGGGGATGTTGCTGGTGCTAAAGACGCTTCACTCGGCACTCTGAAATTTGATGGTAACGGTAAAATCATTGGTAATGAGAACCAGTTCACGTTTAACGTTCCTTCATTGAATGGTTCTTTGGCTTCGGATATTACTATTAATTTTAATAACAGCCGGCAACAAAAAATTGATGCTGACAGCGTAACCAAACCAACCCAAAACGGTTATGCTGCTGGTCAGTTTAGTGGCTACCGTATTGAGAACGATGGTCGTATTATCGGTACCTATTCTAATCAGCAATCCCAGTTGCTTGGTCAGATTGTGCTGACTAACTTTGCCAACCCGGAAGGGCTAGCAGCGCAGGGTGACAACGTGTGGACAGAAACCGGTGCTTCAGGCAGCCCGGTGGTGGGGACGGCGGACTCAGGCAATTTTGGTAAATTGCTCAGTGGTACATTGGAATCATCCAACGTTGATATGAGTCAGGAGCTGGTCAATATGATCGTGACTCAGCGCAACTATCAATCCAATGCTCAGACCATTAAAACTCAGGATCAGATCCTGCAAACGCTGGTCAGCTTGCGCTGATAGTTTCAGGATAGCATTATGGATCATGTCATCTATACCGCAATGGGCGGTGCTCGTCAGACACTGGAACATCAGGCGGTGACGGCAAATAATCTGGCAAATGCATCAACGCCGGGTTTTAAGGCGCAACTGGCTGCATTGCGGGCGGTTCCTGTTGAAGGGGCCGCCTATAACACCCGTACTTTGGTTGTGGCGTCAACACCGGGCACTGACCATCGTCAGGGGCCGATGAACTATACTGCCCGTCCGCTTGATGTGGCTGTTGGGCAGGGCGGGTATCTGGCTGTTCAGCTTGAAGATGGTTCTGAGGCTTATACACGTAACGGCAGCATTCAAATTTCACCGGAAGGTCAGTTAACCGTCCAGGGTAACTTGCTGGTGGGTGATAACGGCCCGATAGAGATTCCGCCACAGACTGAATTAACACTGGCTGCTGATGGTTCTATCTCTGGTTTGATTGCCGGTAATCCTCCCACTCAGTTAGGGCAGCTTGGCAGAGTAAAAATGGTGAAACCTGAAGATAGTCAGCTTGTCCGTGGGGATGATGGACTTTTCCACATGACGGAACAGGCGCAAGAGCTACAGGGTGATGTCTTACCTGCTAGCGATGAGGTGAAATTAATGCCTGGTGTGCTTGAAGGAAGTAACGTCAACCCGATGGAAAGCATGGTAAGTATGATTGCCAACGCTCGTCGCTTTGAAATGCAGATGAAAGTTATCCATAGCTCAGATGAAAATGCACAACGTGCCAATCAGCTCTTATCAATAAGTTGATTTAGACACAGAGGATAAAACCGATGATTCGATCATTATGGATTGCTAAAACTGGGTTGGATGCCCAGCAAACTAATATGGATGTGATTGCCAATAACCTGGCGAACGTCAGCACTAATGGTTTTAAACGTCAGCGCGCTGTTTTTGAAGATCTGCTTTATCAGAACATTCGCCAGCCAGGCGCTATGTCATCGGAACAAACCCGCTTACCTTCTGGTTTACAGATAGGTACCGGGGTTCGTCCGGTATCGACAGAACGTCTGCACAGTCAGGGGAATTTATCCCAGACCAATAACACCAGACATGTTGCGATTAGAGGTCAGGGGTTCTTTCAGGTTCAGTTACCCGATGGCACCACGGCTTACACCCGCGACGGTTCATTTCAGATGGATCAGAATGGACAACTGACAACCGCCAATGGTTTTCAGATTTCTCCGGCAATCATAATCCCTGATAACGCCACAGAACTTAGCATTGGCCATGATGGTTTGGTCAGTGTGAAAGTGCAGGGTCAATCTGCCCTTCAGCAGATTGGGCAACTAACCCTGACAACCTTTATCAATAATAGCGGGTTGGAAAGTATGGGTGAAAACCTTTATCTGGAGACAAGCAGCTCTGGGGCGCCGGCTGAAAACACGCCGGGAATTAATGGCGCCGGGTTGCTCCATCAGGGATATGTAGAAACATCTAACGTCAATGTGGCTGAAGAATTGGTCAACATGATTCAGACGCAGCGGGCTTATGAAATAAACAGTAAAGCTGTGTCGACTTCGGATCAGATGCTGCAAAAACTGACTCAGTTATAACCTAATCATCAATCAGAACTACGGGGGAACATAGTTTCCCCGTTATTCAGAGATAAATTAAGAGTATCGAAGATGGATACAATGGCTGTTGCCGAGACCAGCACTGTTTGTCAGTCCCGCAATTTACGGAAAAATGCGGCAAATAAATGGCGTTGCAGTATCGCGCTGGCGGTATTGTCACTCACGGGCTGTGCCTATATCCCGCAAAAACCTCTGGTTGGGGGAGCCACAACCGCAGCACCTTCCTCAGCAACTGCGCCAGTACCGAATGGCGCAATTTTTCAGGTAGTGCAGCCTATTTATTATGGTTATCAGCCGTTATTTGAAGATCGTCGCCCACGAAATATTGGCGATACCCTGACGATTACCTTGCAGGAAAATGTCAGCGCCAGCAAAAGTTCTTCCGCCAATGCTAGCCGTAACGGGAAAACGACTTTTTCCGCCGCACTGACTCCCCGCTTTCTGAAAGGGTTAATAGGTGGAGATAAAACTGATCTGGATATGGAAGGTGAGAATACTTTCGGCGGAAAAGGGGGCGCTAATGCCAATAATACGTTCAGAGGTACGATTACCGTGACGGTTGATCAATTACTGGCAAATGGCAACTTACATGTTGTCGGAGAAAAGCAGATTGCTATCAATCAGGGAACAGAGTTTATCCGTTTCTCCGGTGTGGTTAACCCACGGACTATCAACGCCAATAATACCGTTAGCTCTAATCAGGTCGCTGATGCCCGCATCGAATATGTGGGGAATGGGTATATCAATGAAGCGCAGAACATGGGCTGGTTACAGCGTTTCTTCTTGAATATTTCACCGTTTTAAAAGGGGATGGTTATGATAAAACAATTTGCCGTCAGCCTCCTTCTTGCATTGCTGACTTTGATGACAACTCCTGCATCGGCGGAACGTATCCGTGATCTGACTACGGTTCAAGGGGTGCGGGAAAATGCGTTGATTGGTTATGGATTAGTTGTTGGATTGGATGGAACCGGTGACCAGACCACACAAACGCCATTTACCACCCAGAGCTTAAGCAATATGTTATCCCAGTTGGGGATCACGGTTCCGCCAGGAACTAATATGCAGTTGAAAAACGTGGCGGCTGTGATGGTGACGGCAAAATTACCGCCATTTGGCCGTGCCGGACAGAATATTGATGTAGTGGTTTCTTCTCTGGGCAATGCCAAAAGCTTGCGTGGCGGTACGTTGCTGATGACACCACTAAAAGGTATTGATAATCAGATATACGCTCTGGCTCAGGGCAATATTCTGGTTGGCGGTGCGGGCGCCAGTTCTGGTGGCAGCAGTGTGAAAGTGAATCAGCTGGCGGGGGGACGAATTAGTAACGGCGCAGTTATTGAGCGTGAATTGCCGACACAGTTTGGTGAGAATGGCACACTTAATCTTCAGTTAAATAATGAAGATTTTTCCCTGGCGCAGCAAATCAGCGACGTGATCAATCGTATGCGCGGAACGGGGACAGCAACGCCGCTGGATGCCCGCACGGTGCAATTACGTATGCCGAAGGATAGGAGCGAGCAAGTTAAATTCCTTTCTCATGTGCAGAACCTGACTATCCGTGTTGATGTGGGTGACGCCAAAGTGATTATTAACTCCCGCACCGGCTCGGTGGTGATGAATCGCAACGTTATGTTGGATAGTTGTGCCGTTGCTCAGGGAAATCTTTCTGTCACTGTTGAGAATCCGGTTGTGGTTAATCAGCCAAATACTCCATTCGCAGGTGGCGCGACGGTTGTCACTCGTAATCCCAGTGTAGCTATCCGTGAACAGGGTGGTTCGTTGCAGAAGGTTAACGCCAGTGCGAGTTTGAATAGTGTTATTCAGGCACTGAATGCATTGGGTGCGACACCGAATGATTTAATGTCAATCTTACAGGCAATGGAAAGTGCGGGTTGTCTGCGGGCGAAACTGGAGATCATCTGATGAGTGATTTTTCAATTCTGTCCGGTGCTGCTTATGACGTACAGTCGGTTAACGCGTTGAAATCCAGTCTGGCAAAGGATTCACCGCAAGGGCTACGGCAGGTAGCCCAACAAATGGAAGGCATCTTTGTTGAAATGATGCTGAAAAGTATGCGTTCGGCTCTGCCTAAAGATGGCATGTTGAGTAGTGAACAGACACGTCTTTACACTTCGATGTACGATCAACAAATTGCCCAGAATATTTCTCAGAAGGGGCTGGGTTTTGCCGATATGATGCTAAAACAGCTTTCTAACGCCAATACCGCGCCCAGTGAAACGGCTGGGAAAATGCCCATGCCACTGGATAACGAGGTTTTGCAAACATTGCCGAGGCAGGCGCTTGAGCAATTTATCCGCCGAACAGTGCCGAAACCTGCGACCGCACCTAAGTCACTCCCCCTGAGCAGTACCAACTTTGTTTCTACGCTCTCTGTTCCCGCTCAAATAGCCAGCCAGCGCAGTGGTATTCCTCATTTGCTGATTATCGCTCAGGCTGCGCTGGAGTCTGGTTGGGGACAAAGAGAAATCCTGACTGCCGATGGTAAGCCAAGCCATAATCTATTTGGCATTAAAGCGGGTAAAGGCTGGAAAGGGCCGGTAACCAATATCCTGACCACCGAATATATTAACGGCGAACCACAGAAAATGAAGGATAACTTCCGTGTTTATGGTTCTTACGTGGAAGCGATTACAGATTACGTCAAGTTACTGACAGAAAGCCCCCGTTATGCCCGCGTTGCCAGCTCGGTTACGCCGGAGCAGGGGGCTTATTCTCTGCAACAGGCGGGTTATGCAACCGATCCCGGCTATGCGAAAAAACTGGTCTCTGTTATTCAACAGCTAAAAGGTGCTGGAGAGCAGGCAGTGAAAGCGTATACCCACGATTTGAGTAAACTATTCTGAGCCACATTTTGCTCAAGTTTTATTGAGTTCAGCCGATAAATTATAACAGCTCAGACACTGTTTTTATCTATCTGAAGGATCGTTTGCCGCCATCAGCGGAGACGTAACTAAAACGCAAAAGGATCTACTGATGTCCAACAGTCTTATTAATACCGCGATGAGTGGCCTTCAGGCTGCTCAGATTGCTCTGGGAACAGTGAGTAATAACGTCACAAATGCCCGTGTTCCTGGTTATAATCGGCAATCAACAGTTATAAATCAAAATGGTGGTACGATGACATCCATTGGCTTTATGGGAAATGGTGTTACTGTCACCAGTATTAACCGTCAATATAATGAATTCATTAGTAATCAGCTTTCTGCCTCACAGGCGAAACAAGGTGCATTGACCACATATTCCCAACAAATTTCCCAGATTGATAATTTGCTGGCAGATAAAGCGAATAGTCTTTCAAACACCATTGATGGCTTCTTTACCAGTTTAGGAAATATCATCAGTAATGCTGAAGATGATGCAGCCAGAACGACAACTATCGGCAACGCAAAGGGGCTGGTAAACCAGTTGAGAAATGCGGATACCTTCCTGCGTAATATGGAAAACAACATTAATAAGGGCATAACGGATACCGTTGATGTCATTAATAATCATGTTGAGCAAATAGCCAAACTGAATGGTGAAATTACCCGAATGAAGGGCGGCGGCAGTGCTGAACCAAACTCATTACTTGATCAGCGGGATCAATTGGTCAATCAGCTGAATAGGCTGGTTGGTGTGAGTGTGACTCAGCAGGATGGCGGTTCTTATAATGTGACTTTTGCGGGTGGATTGACTCTGGTTCAGGGGACAACCGCATACAAAGTAGAAGCTGTCTCATCTAATGCGAATAGTAGCCGCATCACGCTAGGTTATGATCGTGGTTTTGGTGATGTGGTTGAGGTTAATGAAAAATTCATTAATCAAGGTGAATTAAGCGGCACATTACGGGCGCGTAGCGAAGTACTGGATAATTCCCGTAATCAGTTAAACCAATTAGCCTTAGTATTGGGCGATCAATTTAATCAGGTTCACCGTTCTGGTTTTGATTTGAAAGGTAACCCGGGTAAAGATTTCTTCACATTTAATAATCCGGATGTTATTTCCAATAGCAAAAATAAAGGTTCTGCCGATTTTAAAGTGGAATATACAGATACCTCGGCGGTAAAAGCCAGTGATTATCATATCAGCTACGATGGTGCTAATTGGAAAATACAACGTACCTCTGATAAAGCAGATATTTCTGCCAAAGTGACAGGTAATACACTGGAATTTGATGGATTGAAAGTTGAAATTAATTCAACCAATGCACAAATGAATGACCAATACACACTGAAAGCGGTTAGCGGTGTTATTGGCGGCATGGAAGTTAATGTTAAAGACGCGTCACAATTTGCTGCTGCCGGCACTAAAGACTCCGGGGCAAGTGATAACGTCAATGTAAAAAAACTCGCTGAATTGCAGAGCAAAAAACTGGTCGATGGTAAAGCTTCATTTTCCAGCGCTTATGCTTCGATGGTTAGTACGATTGGTAACCAGACCAACACCGCCAATGTTGATTTAAAAACTCAGAGCAATATTACTAAGCAGCTTTATGCTGATCAGCAATCTGTTTCTGGTGTCAATATGGATGAAGAGTACGGTGCGTTGCAGGGTTTGCAGCAATATTATCTGGCGAACGCGCAAGTGATCCAGACCGCCTCAACACTGTTTAATGCCATTTTAGATATCCGTCGCTGATAAAACGTGGCACTTATTAAAATAGCCTGAGGATAGCCAGATATCCTGGGTATTTAGCTAAATATTTAAAAGGAATGATATCGTGCGTGTAAGTACCAATATATTGTACGACCAGAAAATGATTGGTATCACTTTGGCTCAGTCAAAATGGATGCAGCAGGGAGCGCAGTTATCCAGTGGTCAGAGAGTGATAAACCCATCAGATGATCCTATGGCTGCGTCTCAGGGCGTGATGGTTGCTCAGGCTGAATCTCAGAATCAGCAATATATGACGGCCCGTTCATTTGCCAAGAATGCGATTTCTATGCAATTAAGCGTAGTATCCAAATCCGTTGGTGTCGTACAAAATGTTCATGAAAGCCTTGTCGCCACAGTAAACGGTATATTGAGTGATGAAGACCGTAACTCGCTGGCTATCCAACTGCAAGGTTTTAAAGAACAACTGGTTAATCTGGGTAATTCGACCGATGGCAATGGCCGCTATATTTTTTCCGGCTATAAAACGGATGTAAAACCTTTTGATGAGAGTAAAAGCGGTGTAGTCAGCTATAACGGCGGCTATGAGGAAATGACGCAGAAAGTGGATAGTAACCGCTCTATGATTATCGGGCATACTGGGAAGCAGGTATTTCTCTCGTCTACCAGCAACCCGGTAAAAGAGCCGGATGGCAGTCCCAGTGAATCTGATATATTCAAAACTATCGACATGGCGATTCAGTCATTGAAAACGCCACTTCAAGGGGCAGATCAAGAAACCCGTGATAATGCGATGGAGTTGCTGAATAAAGCAAACCGTGGCGCCCGTAATGCGTTGAATAATATTTCTTCTGTGGAATCAGTCCTTGGTTTACAACTGAGAGAAATTGAAGAATTAAATAGTTTGGGTGAAGAACGTAGCCTGGCAAATAAAAGCCGTTTGAGTGAGCTGGTCGATGTGGAATGGAACTCGACAATTTCTAATTATTATCAGCAACAAGCTGCGCTTCAGGCATCATATAAAACATTTACCGATATGAAAGGCATGTCGCTGTTTGAGATTTATCGTTAGTTTTGTTTTTTTACTTATCTCTTGCCAAATAATCGCTGGCTTAGACCAGCGATTATTTTCAATTAAATTGATTTATATTTAGAGTGTGAAAATTGTAGTAACTTCAATTTCTGCGTGTTCGGTATTACTGAGATTGAGAGCTGTAACTTTATAGAAGTAAATAGGATTAGGTGGTCTTAATAGTTCTTTAATTTCACCGGGCTGGATATCTATAAAAGTATACAGGTTGTAACTTCCGAATGGTGGCGCCCAATAATTTGCTGCTCTAATTGGTGCTGGGCCTTTGTTTTTTATAATGAAATTAGGCTCTTGCCCAGAAGGAACTAATATATCTCCATTAATATAAATCTCAAAGGTTTGATTAGGGTTTACATATATAAATTGTGTTTTCATATTATTTTTTCCTTATGGTTTTGGTTGTTTTTCTGCATATGGTACAGGTAATCTTATTTTAGAAATTTAACTTAACACTTCCTCTGGATAGTTAAATATTGAAATTTGTCAGTGATTTAAAAGAAATAAGATAAATGAATTCATCATGTTTAAATTCTAATTCAGTAGATAGAAGGAATAATGGAATAGCATGGAAGCCTGGAATACAAGGCGATACATGTAGAAGCGTTAAAAAATAGTACGTAATGCACTTATTATCGCTTTTGAATTTTATTTTTTAAAATATTGTTAGCCAGCTAAACAATTGTGGGAGCAGTGTTAATATTGGCTGAGAAAACAGGTCTGCTACTGCGTTGTATCGCGGGTTTCAGGCCAGTGACTCTTATTAATTCAATTGAATCGGTATCGTTAATTGTAAATCATTCAATATGTTATAATTATTTATTAATATCCTGCACGAATTCCTATTTTTACCAGAAGAAAATCTTGTTTTTTCGAAAAAATAAGTCGATTTTTCCTTCCCTTTTCTATTCTCCCATTCGTATGTTAATTAATCAAATCGATGTCGGTTGATAACTTTAGGCTGATAGGAATGAGTAAACGCCCGGTCGAAATAGGGCAGAGAAAAGTTGGGCTGATTAACCTGCCGGTAAAACACGTTCGGTAATCATTGAGTCAATGTAAGGTGAGATTATGGTTATTTTAAACGATTTCTTTCATTTCCTGAGCGTCAACCTCGCTTTGTTAGGAGGAATATAATGGCAGATTCAGGACTGGTTTTTACTCTTACAGTAAAAGTAATCTCCGGGGGCAAACTAACAAATTTAGGTTTTATCCCCAACTAAGCGGTCAATAAGGTAATTGAGATGACGGCACAAACTATTTCATCCCGTGCCGGCGTTGCCTGCATGACATGCGACAACCCGGACCCCTGTATTTATAAAATCAGCGTCACTTTTGGTCAGAATACTCAGGTCTGGCCTGAAAAGCCGGCAATTAAGCTGAACCTGATTGATCATGGAGAAGGTCAAAAAGGGACGATACAGATTGAAGGTAAATGTCATAACGCAGCTAAACATCATGCGGTGCTAACGGGGGGGCAGAAAGAGAAAACGCTAGAATTTAATGCGCCACAGGAGGTGACATTATTTTACAAAGATCAGTTGGAAGACGCTGAGATTGAAAGTGGTCTGGAAAGTGTCTGGTTTTATTTATCTAATCTTGCCAACCCGACAGATATGTACAGTGAGCCGCGTTATTATAAGTTAATAACCCAGGGTTGTCTGGATAGTCAACAGTACGCGACGATAGCGGTTTACCCGTCGGTCAGTTTTATGGTTTCGGTTGGATTGAGCTTTGATTTTTCCCATGGAGAACGCGCTGTAAAAGAGCGGCGTGATGAACAGAAAAAAGCGCGTCAGGCGATGGAAAATGTCAAGCCCAAAAATGGCAATAAACTGCGCAGTGGCTGGACAACCCATACGGACCCATTTTATCTGACCCGACAGACGGCCCTTAACGTCGAATACGCTTTAACGGTTCAGGATATCGATTACTCGGCGAAGTTTGCGGAAGTTAATCAGGTGAGGAAAACCCTGCCTAATTTAGCAGCCATCAATCGGGTGGAAAAGCTGCTGGGTTATACCAAAAAATACCTGGCGCCCGATCCGGATTCAAAAGGCACCCGCAGCTACCAACTGCTTGATCTCAAGGTAGATCCCATCAATATTGGACTGGCTTATGCTTATGACCGAACCACTTCGATGGATGACCGTACCCATTTTTTGGGTTTCAGTGCTGCTCCTTTTATGGGGATGACGGCAAAACTGGATCTCATCCAAATGGGGGCGGCGTATTGCAAGATAGAGCGTGTGGCAGCCAAATTCAGAAAGGCGCTGGCCCGCAGGAATTCAAATGATAAAAACTATTTAGATCTGGAATGTTGCCTTATTTTGACCTGCAACCTGTCCTTTCAATTGGGTGCCGCTTATAAACAAAAGCAGTGGACTTTTGACGCCGGTAATAATAATGATTTGAAATTGAGTCTGGAAGGAAAAGTGAATGTCGCCTTTAAGACTCATATTATGATAATGGAAGTCGCAATAGGAGCGGGTGTGGCTGTAAAAACAGCGGCGGGTTTTGAACTTGATCAGCATGATAAAGGGATCGATCTGGCTGGCTACCATGATGGGATTGTTGCTGAGATTGAGGTAGCTGCGGATGTGGGGAAAAGTAAAAAATCTTTAATTCAAGTGAAAAAGAAGTGGAAATGGGTTATTGCCGATCCATTGAAAGCCAGTGAATCCCCATTAAGAATTAACCTTATGGGGGAAGAACGGCCTGTGGTTCGTCCCGATATTGTTCCAGGCGCTGAAACAGCGTCATGGGAAATGGGTTATGACCCTAACTTTAAGCCCAAGATGGATAACATCCCATTTATCACCGGATTACCAGGAATGTGAGGATAAAATGAGATTGAAACTGTTATTGCTATTATCAGGAGTGATTATTATGTTCGGTTTGGGTGTAATGGTGATGTTCGGTGCTAATGCACACGAACCAAGACTGTATATCCGTAGTTTATTCGATATTCAGTATGCTTTTTGTGATATTAAGACTAATGATGTAACCGGGTTCAGTAACCGTGATTCAGCCTTTGAAGGGCGAGGGTTTGGAACTTCAAGTACGGCCGCTATGCTATTAATGGCAAATGGAGAAAATGAAGTCAGTCTGGAATTTGGTGCGCTGGGTTGGTTTTCCTCAGATGTGTTATCAGATAAAAACCGCAATCACTTTAACCCTGAGGCTAAATGTACGCTGGAACTGACAGCCATGCGTGGTAAAAAAAGTGAAGTATTGACGGCAATTGAAGTGGCAATTGATAAAAATGGTCAGCCTGTAGCAACAACACCCGCGAATGAAGCGAAATATGCTGCTATTAGTACACCTGTGGTGCGTCATGTGATACAGGCAGATAACATAGAAGCTGGACATAAGGACGAAAACTACTTTGTTATTCGAACATTTCCACCCAATATGACCTTATATCGGTTTAGTCGGAATGTAAAAATCAGTGGATTGCCTGACTGGGAATGGGTGAAAGCAACCCCTTATACTGATACTGCGGAACAACGTCAGCAATTGCAACAGGCTTATATGGCGGCCTGGCGGGCCTATAACGCTAAGGATTTGAATACACTCCGTGATCAACAAAAAATTGCGCTCAAAGCCTGGGCTTGGGCTACTAATGAAAGTGAAGAAAGTATTTTCGCTGATCAGTCTATTGGTGATATCAATGCAAAAAACTTCAAAATGAGACCAATTAACTGGAATGACTACACTGTTAAAATAATGAACCAAGGAAGAATGGTCAGACTGGTGAATAAATCGGATCCGGAAAGTTCGCCAATATCTTACTATTACGTTGATGAAGATGGCGATACGGTTTTGGCTACCGTCGCACCAATCTTTTCATTAATTAATGGTCGTTTTGTCCAGGTGATTTAATTAAGAGTATCGGGTTCTTTAGCCCGATATTTTTTCTTGATGAGTAATGCGATAAAAATCGGTGATACCGGTAAAGAATATCATCATTGTGGCATCACACTTATTAGAGAATGAAAGGGTGAAAAAACGCATTAAATTTCTTATCGTTATCTGTTTTATCCCGCCAAAAAACCTCATTTTTACCAGAATAAAATATCGTTCTTAAAAGAAAATAAGTGCATTATTTCTTCACTTTTCTATGCTCCCGTTCATATGTTGAATAATCAACCCGACAGGGTGCTGATAATTTCAGGCAGAAATATGAGGTAAATACCCGGCCCAACAAGGGCGGAGAAAAATTTAGCCCGTGGCTCTGCCGGTAAAATACATTCGGTCGTCATTTAAATTAGTGAAAGTTGAATTATGGTTGTATTAAACGATTTCTTTCATTTCCTCAGCGTCAATATCACTCAGTCAGGAGGAATATAATGGCGGATTCAGGACTGGTTTTTACCCTCACCGTAGGTCACCTCCCGGAGCAAACTTTTGCTGTGGTTGAATTTACCTTGAATGAAGCGTTGTCAACATTATTCTGTCTGGAAGTCGCGTTAACCAGCGCTGACCCGGATATTGATTTTGCCGATGTGCTGGACAGATTTGCGACACTGACGGTTTATCGCGACGGGCAACCGGAGCGCAGTGTGACCGGGATTGTGACACTGTTTGAACAAAGCACGACAGGTCGCCATCGCAGTCACTATTCCCTGACACTGCATCCAAGTTTATGGCGTGCGGGATTACGGGTGAATTCCCGCATTTTTCAGCGCCAATCCGTGACTGATATTGTCGGAAAATTGCTGAAAGAAAATGGCGTCATAAACTTCGTTTGTAACCTGCGCTATGAACATCCTGAACGGGAATTTTGTGTTCAGTATGATGAGAGCGACCTGACGTTTCTCCAGCGCTTATTGGCGGATGAAGGGATATTTTATTACTTTATGTTCAATCAGGAGCCGGGTGAACCATTAGTGGTTTTTTTTGATTCTTATCGAATCAATGGCAACCATTCACTGCCCTACCATCCAGGAAGGGATGAGACAGGAAGCCAATGCTGTATCAATCAATTTCGCTGGCGTGAACAGGTCGGCATTGCGCGTGTTTTTCTGCGCGATCGTACCTTTAAAAATCCCGTTTGGGCCGCCGAGTATTTCTATCATGAACGTCAGCTTAACCATCAACGCTCAGATCTGCACAGTTACGATTACTATGATTTTCCCGGGCGCTATAAAGACGAGACGGGTCAGCGGATCAGTCAATATCGTCTGGAAGCCCTCCGCCGTGACGCGATGCTCGGTCACGGGCAAAGCGACTGTTTTGTCCTTTCGGCGGCTTCGGGATTTACGCTTACCGATCATCCGAAAGAGAAATTTAATACTCTCTGGCAAGTGATTGAAATCAGTCATCACGGCAGACAACCGCAGGCGGATGAATCCCGTTTTGGCGAGAGGGGGACCACTTTAACCAACAGCTTCACCTTTGGTGACTGTAACCGGGTATGGCGTCCTTCACCTTACCCGAAACCGCGCATTGACGGCCTGCAAATTGCGACCGTTGTTGGCCCGGAAGGGGAAGAAATCTTTTGTGATGAATATGGGCGGGTACGGGTGCAGTTTGCCTGGGACGAATATGGCAAATTTAATGATCACAGCTCCTGCTGGATTAGAGTCAGCCAGGCTTGGGCCGGCCAGCGCTGGGGCATGATTGCCATTCCGCGCGTGGGTCAGGAAGTCCTGGTGGATTTTCTGCACGGCGATCCAGACCAGCCGATTATTGTTGGGCGCACCTATCATGCCAGCAATATTGTGCCGAACCCGTTGCCGATAGCAAAAACCCAGATGTCAATTCGTTCAAAAACCCATAAAGGGGACGGGTTTAATGAACTGCGGTTTGAGGATGAAAAAGACCGGGAAGAGGTGTTTATTCATGCGCAGAAAAATCTGGCGATTCAGGTGCGCAATTCCCGGGATGAGAAAATTAATTACAACCGCACGACCCACATTGGACATGATGACGAACTGGCGGTTGCCAATAACCGTAAAGTGACCGTTGAAGGACAACAGGATCATAAAACCACCGGGAACTATCTTGCTCAGGTTGACGGTGATAAATCCTTGCAGGTCAATGGTAATGTGGCACAGGAAATCCAGGGTATGTTCAGTATTAATACCGAGGGGGATATTACGGTGCAGAGTGGCAGCAAAATCAGCCTGAAAGTGGGGAATAATTTTGTGGTCATTCATGCCGGTGGTGTCGATATCAAAGGTCCAACCATTAACCTGAACTCCGGTGGCAGCCCAGGGGATTTATTGCGCCCGGCTAATCCCGCCATTCTGCAAGCGGCCGCCAGTGCCGGTTCGATGTTTGTTGCACACTGTCCAAAGGAGGATAACGACTGATGGCCGCTGAAAAACACTATGCCGTCATTGATGGCGCCAGCGAACCCCGATTGTTCTTTGTTCTGGAACATTTTAATCCCCCGGCGACTTGTCTTTATAATGAGTCTTTGCAACCTGAACTGCTTAAAGTCGCGCCTTATTTAGTGGAAGTAACAGAAAAAGTCGGACTTTATTTGGCGGAATGGCAAACCACCTGGGGAATTTGTCTTCATTCACCGGCGGACATGAGAACATTACGTCGGCATTTGCGTAAGTATTTACAAGTATTATTATCCGATCAGGATAAACCGGTATTCTTTCGGTTTTATGATCCGCGTAATATCTGGGATTTTCTCAACGTACTCAGTGACTGGGAAATTCATTGCTTTCTGGGGCCGATAAATAAAATTAGCACTTCTCTAATGGGCGTTAAGCATGAAGATAATTTTCACGCGGTCAGAAAACAATTTCCCGCAGAGGCCTGTTCCAGACAAAAGATGTTGCGGATCACAACAAAGCAATATGCTCAGTTAAATGAGCTATTCGAGCAAAGATATATTAATAAACTGACGCGATTTATTAATGAAGTCAATTACCATAATGGTGCCGGTACCATAGATCTGCCATACGATTCCCTGTCGGCACATTCAGACCGGGTATTGAAAAACCCGCTCCCTGATACACATTATTCTCCCGCCTATATGGATGAGGCCACATTTATTCAACATAAAACCTTAGCGGAGGATTGTTTTTATTTTTGTCGTGATAATGAAATCACTGATGAACGCGCCATTGGCGGGTTTCTCTATTTACTGATGGCGAGACATATCAATCAGTTTGAGCAAATCCCGCAGGCATGGTTAACCGCGCTCAGAGACCCCCAGTGGCCGGGTTATTATCGGATGGAAACATTATTAAAAAGCGAATTGGGTTTTATCCCCGATTAGGTAATTAAAAGGTAATTGATATGGTAGAGCAAACTATTTCATCCCGCGCTGGTGTTGCTTGCATGACATGCGACAACCCGGACCCCTGTATTTATAAAATCAGCGTCACTTTTGGTCAGAATACTCAGGTCTGGCCTGAAAAACCGGCAATTAAGCTGAGCCTGATTGATGATGGAAAAGGTCAAAAAGGGACGATACAGATTGAAGGTAAATGTCATAACACGGCTAAACATCATGCGGTGCTAACTGGGGGGCAGAAAGAGAAAACGCTAGAATTTAATGCGCCACAGGAGGTGACATTATTTTATAAAGATCAACTGAAAGACGCTGAGATTGAAAGTGACCTGGAAAGTGTCTGGTTTTATTTATCTAATCTTGCCAACCCGACAGATATGTACAGTGAGCCGCGTTATTATAAGTTAATAACCCAGGGTTGCCTGGATAGTCAACAGTACGCGACGATAGCGGTTTACCCGTCGGTCAGTTTTATGGTTTCGGTTGGATTGAGCTTTGATTTTTCCCACGGAGAACGTTCTGTAAAGGAGCGGCGTGATGAACAGAAAAAAGCGCGTCAGGCGATGGAAAATGTCAAGCCCAAAAATGGCAATAAACTGCGCAGTGGCTGGACAACCCATACGGACCCATTTTATCTGACCCGACAGACGGCCCTTAACGTCGAATACGCTTTAACGGTTCAGGATATCGATTACTCGGCGAAGTTTGCGGAAGTTAATCAGGTGAGGAAAACCCTGCCCAATTTAGCAGCCATCAATCGGGTGGAAAAGCTGCTGGGTTATACCAAAAAATACCTGGCGCCCGATCCGGATTCAAAAGGCACCCGCAGCTACCAACTGCTTGATCTCAAGGTAGATCCCATCAATATTGGACTGGCTTATGCTTATGACCGAACCACTTCGATGGATGACCGTACCCATTTTTTGGGTTTCAGTGCCGCGCCTTTTATGGGGATGACGGCAAAACTGGATCTCATCCAAATGGGGGCGGCGTATTGCAAGATAGAGAAGGTGGCAGCCAAATTCAGGGAGGCGCTGGCCCGCAGGAATTCAAATGATAAAAACTATTTAGATCTGGAATGTTGCCTTATTTTGACCTGCAACCTGTCCTTTCAATTGGGTGCCGCTTATAAACAAAAGCAGTGGACTTTTGACGCCGGTAATAAGAATGATTTGAAATTGAGTCTGGAAGGAAAAGTGAATGTCGCCTTTAAGACTCATATTATGATAATGGAAGTCGCAATAGGAGCGGGTGTGGCTGTAAAAACAGCGGCGGGTTTTGAACTTGATCAGCATGATAAAGGGATCGATCTGGCTGGCTACCATAATGGGATTGTTGCGGAATTTGAAGTAGAAGTGGATGCAAAGAAAGAAAATGGCGAAAGATCTATCATTAAAGTTACAGAGAAGTGGAAATGGGTTATTGCCGATCCGTTAAAAGCCAGTGAATCTCCGTTGAGAATTAATCTGATAGGGAAAGAGCGGCCTATTACTCGGCCGGAGATAGTCCCGGGCGCTGAAACAACATCGTGGGAAATGGGTTATGATCCTAACTTTAAGCCTAAGATGGATAACATCCCGTTTATCACCGGATTGCCCGGAATGTGAGGATAAAATGAGATTGAAACTGTTATTGCTATTATTAGGAGTGATTATTATGTCAGGTTTAGGTGTGATGGTAATGCAGGGTGCTAATGCAAATGAACCGCGGCTGTATATTCGTAGTTTATTCGATATCCAATATGCCTTTTGTGACATTAAAACCAATGGCGTAACGGGCATGGATAATCGAAACTCAGCCCGGGGTGGCCGGGGGTTTGGTACTGCCAGTACGGCTTCCATGTTATTTATGACAAACGGTGAAAATGAAATTAGTCTGGAATTTAGCGCATTGGGTTGGTTTTCCCCGGATAAGCTGTCAGATGAAATCCGCAACCACTTTAATCCTGAAGCCAAATGTAATCTGGAATTGACGGCTATGCGTGGTAGAAAGAGCGAGGTGCTGACGGCAATTGAAGTAGCGATAGATAAAAACGGTCAACCTGTGGCAATAACACCCGCAAATGAAGCGAAATACGCTGCTATTAGTACACCAGTGGTGCGTCATACGATTCAGGCAGAAAACGTAGAGGCTGGACATAAAGATAAAGACTATTTTGATATCCGAAAATTTCCACTTGATATGACTTTATATCGGTTTAGCAGAAATGTAAAAATCAGTGGCTTACCTGATTGGGAATGGGAGAAAGCAACTCCTTATACAGATACTCCAGAGCAACGTCAGCAATTACAACAAGCTTATGTAGCGGCCTGGCAGGCTTATAACGCTAAGGACTTGAATACACTCCGAGATCAACAAAAAGTTGCGCTCAAAGCTTGGGCTTGGGCTTCCGGTGAAAGTGAAGAGAGTGTTTTTGCTGATCAGTCTGTTTACCATAATATCAAAATAAAAAGTTTCAAAATGAAGCCAATTAATTGGGATGACTACAGAGTGAAAATAATGAATCAGGGAAGAATGGTCAGGTTGGTGAATAAATCAGACCCAGAAAGTTCCCCAATATCCTACTATTACGTTGATGAGGAAGATGGAGATACGATTTTGGCTACTGTTGCGCCGATTTTCTCATTAATTAACGGTCGTTTTGTCCAGGTAATTTAATGGGTAGAAATATCGGGTTATTTGACCCGATATTTTTTCTTGATGGGAACAGTAAAAGAAAGCTATTATCGGTTACGCAAGATAAAGACTAATTATGTTAATTCTGCCAGATATGGAGGAAGCAATATGGGTAATGCGGTAAAGATTGGTGATATTGGCACAGCTCATGATGATTGTGGCGCTACACCGGTTATTTCAGGATCGACCAGTGTGAAAGTTGACGGTATTCCTTTGGCTCGTCAGGGCGATAGTTTGGCGTCACATTCATCTCATTCACGAATAATTGCCGGAGGTTCCAGTACCGTTTTTGTTGATGGTAAACCTGCGGCGAGAACCGGTGACGCGGTGAGTTGTGGTGGAATTGTGATTGGTGGCGGTAGTGTTAATATTGGTTAAGGAAAAAACATGCTTTCAGTTAATATGCGCAGCGCCGTTTGTGATTGTAAAACCCCGGACCCTTGTATTCACAAAAGTTAGTGTTAAAAGTGAGTAAACGGGTTTTTCATTATAACCAGATTGAACCGATAGGGGATATTTGAGTGGTTGATGAAGCGGGTGGTATACCGGTAGCTATTTCATTGGCGGGAAAGCACCTTAGTCTCCATCTATTAGGGTAATACTGTTTTACATGCAGATTTATTTCTTCTTTCTTTTCTTTTTCTTGGTATTATTTTTTCCTCCTATTTTTGAATGTCTCTGGCGCATGGAGTCATCCTGTTCAGCCAGTTTAAACACGGCTTCTTTATTCATAAACCAAAAAGACAAACAGGCCGTTTGGACAATAATCAAGCTCCAGAACAGGCGGATAATATCGTTTGTAAAGATTAAATAAATGACCACGACACAGAGTAAATTAACAAAAGCAGAGGTTAATAGACTGATAACCAGTGTCTGAATAACCTGGCTAATTCCTGGTATTCGAGCAAAGGGAAGTAGGCATAACATTGCACCCACAGGGCCGAAAATCGCAGTGACGATTAAAATACCCGGATTACTACGGATGGCATCAACAAATCCGAATAAATCAAATGGAATGGTAAACATGGGTTTTATCCTTGCATGGGGTTCAGCATTGGGCTGGGTTTATATCTTAATATCCGGGCGAAAATGATATTGGGAAATTGCCGGATCCCGGTATTGTAAAGAGCAACACTTTCATTAAAGAATTCACGTCTGTCTGCAATCTGATTTTCCAGCAGAGTGATCTGCGCTTGCAAATGTTGAAAAGATGGCTGACTGATTAAGGCCGGATAGTTTTTTGCAAGCATCAGAAATGACAACAACTGATGTGCTAATGTATTACCCATTTTCACCTTTTCATCGGTTATTTTTGCACTGGGGTAGTTTTTCCTGACTTCTGATAGTTGCAGAAAGAGAGATTTTTCATGAGCCATTGTTTGTTCTGTTATCGTGATAAGTTGTGGAATTAAATCAACCTGTTTTTTCAGTAAAATATCAATATTGGCAAACGCTTTATCCCGGTATCTTTTTAACATAACGATTTTATTAAAAACGCCTACGAGATAACGAACCGCAATAATCAGGATGACGGCCAGAATAAGAAAAGCGAGAAGATATCCACCCATTGCTGTTATCTCTAAAATAACCATTTCAGTAATGGAGATTCACGATAAAAAACCGTTAAATGATGAGACTGATATTCATAAGGAACGGTCAGAATAAAGGCAATCAGGATTGCCGCACTAATGACAGTAATTGCAAGATTACGGCGCATTGGTGCAACTTCATTCCAGGCGCCCAAATATCCCTTAGAGGTAATCCCCAGTAATCGGTGAGGAGCAGCCTGAGTAATAACAATTTGATCATCTTTTTCAATGGCTGTACCAATAATTAAATACTCTTCATTTGGAAATAACAAGTACTCTTGGTAAGAAACGTAATCGGTCTCATCGTTCTGATAAGAAGAAAATTTCACAAATGTCAACGTTTCTGGTGTTGCATCAATACGGACTGATCCTGAATCATCGGTTAAAGTGAACTGACGGATTTTTTCTTCCGAATGACGCAAAGAATAACGTTTATTGCCTTCTGAATCTTTGTCGATATCATATTCATAATAACGATAGCCATAGCATAGCTTTTCACTCAGAGGGCTTTTAAAGTGAGTTCCCGCTGTTATTTTTCCTTCTACTTCTACTAAGCCCATTGCGATTGAACGGATTTTTGATGTAGGCAAAATCTGCTGAAATTTAAGGAATTTTTTTTCCGGTGTTGTTTTCAGATGGTTATAGATAAAGAGTAAGAAAAATAAGCCAAATAAGGCATTGGGTGAAACAAAAAAAGCAATCAGAAAAATGGCAATAGCCGCCGAACCTAAAATCCCCTGCCAGGTTGCCTTGCTGACAGATTTACCGGACTGCCGTGCTTGTCTATAATACCCTGCTGCGTTTTTCCCAAACGAAATGACATTTATTAAAATCGGCATGGCAAAGATAAGAAGAGAGGCGCCAAAGAATATATAGAAAATATGTTTGAAAGAATAATCGAAATAAAAAACCGTGCTGGTTATGATCAATCCAATTAAAGGAACGGAAAACCAGTGAAGGCGTTTAAATCCCACGACTTCTTTTAAAAGGAGGTCAAGGATAAAGATTAATACACAGGAAAAAATAAAAGTAAAAAATATCATAGTCATCATAAGGTTTACCATCTGATTTATTTAAACTTGATACCGTCATAGGCTTTTTCTTCCTGACAGATTTCTAACAAAGGTAGCCTCTGATAATGAAACATGCGGGCAAAAATCAGATCAGGGAATAGATAAATCGCCGTATTATACTCGGTTACTGCATCATTAAACATTTCGCGGCGATGAGCAATTTTATTTTCTAGATCCGTCACCGATGTTTGCAACTGTGAAAATTGGGAACCTGAAATCAGTGTCGGATAGTTTTCAGCTACGGCCAGTACAGATCGGAATGCATTGTTCATTTCATTGGAGGCTTTGATTTTATCTGTGAGGGTATTGGCATTAAGATATACCTGCCTTGCGTCACTTAACCGAGTAAAAATATCACGTTCATGTTCCATAGACTTTTCCAGTACGGTCACAAGCTGCGGGATCTGTTCTGCACGCTGCTTTAAGATAACATCGATATTGGCAAATGTATTGCTTGTCTGCTCTTTCAGGGCAACCAGGCGGTTATAAATTGTGATCCCCCAGCCGATAAGTCCTACAGTGATGAGAGAGATAATAATAGTGGTTATTGTCATCTTTTTCTCCACGAAAATCCGGTTATATTTATTATTAAATCATTCCCTTCCTACTGACTGGCATAGCACCAAGGAAAGATCCCACTTTGTTTAACCTGTCATAATCATTTAAAAATGAGAATACAGAAGTATTAAGAATACTATATCAAGGACAGATTTAATTCAATAAATGCAACTTTTTAAAAGGAGAGTTAATTGCGTTTACTATGCGGATCCAAGAAATTATAAGATTAAAATAAATCCTCTAATTTAGAGGATTTCCCCATTAACTGCTGACCAATGATAAGGTTGCAATTCACGTATTGTTTTAAATAACAGTTCGTTTTTTTCATTAGTCACGGCCGCTTTAACTGCACCACCCCAGTGAACTAAACGTTCTTGGCATATTCCGCAGGGTGTCAAAATGATATATTTACAACCGGCATCTTCACGGCAGAGACATAAGGAGTGTGTTACCGCTTCATTAAGCTTATGTGCTTCTAAATAGGCGCCGACTTCCATACAAAGGGATAACGCGTCATTTTTGGTATCCGGTGCAATGCTGGTTAGAATGTTACCCGATTCTGTTCGTACTGCGGCTGCACCACCCCATCCTTTGGGGTATCGCTTTTCAATTAAGTTAACTGCGGCGTTATATAATTCTTGTTCTATATTCATTAATTTACTGCTCCTGCATCATTAGCCTATTTTATTTCTCTGTGTTAATAGCATCTTTGAAAATAAAACCTTAACTGTTAATAATATATTATATGGCTAAAGTCCGCTTTTCTCTTATTTATCGGTAAAATTTTATGGTATTAAGTAGCACGGTTTATACAGTATATAATACTTATAGTTTTTTTAGATTGATTTTGGTTCGAAAATCATTTTTAAATAACCATTCCACTAATAATTACCGCCAGCCGATTAAACAATTCACTGAACATACGCTCAGAAAATGGCGCCAGCATGGGGATTAAAAGTGTCAGCACTAGGATACCGGTAGTGAGCGTTAATGGAAAACCGACCACAAAAATGGAGAGTTGTGGTGTCATGCGGTTTAAGATCCCCAATGAGAAATTCAGCGTTAATAGCAGGGTGATTAATGGCAAAGCCAGCATCATGCCGTTGATAAATATCATGCTGGCGCTTTGTGCCAAGAGCCAAAACCCTTGCGCACTAAGCTGCAATGGTTGCACCGGTATAACCTGGAATGTATCCGCCAGAACGGATAATAGCCAAAGATGACCGTCAAAAGCCAGAAATAGCAGTAAAGTTAGTAGGTTAAAGATACGCGCTAGAATGGGCATATTGGGGCCGCCGGAGGGATCAAAAAAGGTGGCGAATGAAAGCCCCATCTGTAAGCCAATGATTTCACCAGCATGGCGCACAGCAGCAAAGGCAATTTGCATGGTAAGGCCAAGTGATGCGCCAATCAGGATTTGCTGGACCATTACCCAAAATCCGGCAACAGAGAAAATAGGCACTTGCGCGGGTTGCAGGTTTGGCATTAAGAGCAGCGTTACCATCACTGCCAACCCGATCCGAACTTTTTTGGGGGCCTGTTTTTCACTGAATAATGGCGCGGTACTGAACAGCGCAAGGACCCGGACCAACGGCCAGAAAAATTCACTGATAAATTGGATCAGCATTTCACTGTCAAAAGAGATCATAGTCAGCCGATTATCACGGGTATGCTGCTGTAGAGTTCACGCATGTAGTCCAGAAATAGATTCAGCATCCAAGGACCGGCGATAACGGTAGTGACAAATACCGCCAGAATTTTGGGGATAAATGACAGCGTCATTTCGTTAACCTGTGTCGCGGCTTGTAATAAGCTGACGATTAAACCGCATAATAAAGCAGACAATAGCAGCGGCGCAGCTAGCGCCAATGCGACTTTCATTGCTTCTGTGCCTAATGCCATTACCGATTCAGGAGTCATAATGTTTGTCTCTTTTCAGGTCAACCGTAGAAACTTTGCGCCAAAGAACCCAGCAATAATTGCCAGCCATCAACCAATACAAACAACATAAGTTTAAAGGGCAACGAGATTGTCGCGGGTGGCACCATCATCATCCCCAGCGCCATTAAAACACTGGCGACAACCAGGTCAATAATCAGAAATGGGATGAATAGGGTAAAACCAATCTGGAACGCGGTTTTTAGCTCACTGGTAATAAATGCCGGCATCAGTACCCGCATAGGAACTGAGTCTGCGGTTTCAAAAGGGGGCTGGTCAGCAAGACGGGCAAACAACGCTAAATCATTTTCCCTTGTTTGACGTAACATAAATTGCCGTAATGGCTTGGCGCCATTTTCTAAAGCGGTTTCCAGGCTGATTTTATCTTCACTGAAAGGCAGATAAGCATCCTGATAAACTTTATCGAAAACCGGCGACATAATAAAAAAGGTCATAAATAGCGTCAGCCCCAGTAAAACCTGATTGGGTGGAGCCGATGGGGTGCCTAACGCATTACGCAGTAAACCCAGCACAATAATAATGCGGGTAAAACTGGTCATCATGAGCAAAGCCGCGGGAATAAAACCCAGCGCGGTAATAAAAACTAAAGTCTGAACCGGCAGGGACCAGTTTTGTCCGCCGTTTGCCAGCGGCTGGCTGATAATGCCCGGCAGCTGTGCTGCGACATCCATTGGTAAAGCCAGCGCAGTGAGTGCCATTGCCAGGCGGCATGATAATGGGAATTTACTGCTCGTCATAAGGAAAGAACTACTTTTTTTCATCGGCCTTGCCTTGTCGCATCAGGGTATTTTTTAGAATCTGACCAAACAGTGCCGGTTTTATGGGGTGTCCTTCGGGGTTATCGCCGCTGGATTCAGGTATTGGCATCTGATGTAACAAATTAATCTGCTGGGCGGTGACACCTAATACTAACCAGTCATTTTCAACCTCCACAATGACGACACGTTCACGTTGTCCAAGTGAGCAACTGGCTTTGATACTCAGTTGTTGCTGTGTTTTTCCTTTGCCGGAAACCAACCCCATACGGCGTATTAACCAGGTGAGGGTGAAAATTAACAGCAAAACACCGGCTAACGCGCTACTGACCTGTATCAGCGTCTGACCGGCGGTAAGCGGCGCGGCAGTGGCGACCTGCGTAACCGCCTGAGTTTGCGCGACAGGTTCTGCCGCGCCATGATGAAGAGAAGGCTGGAAAGCCATATTAGCGACTCAGGCGACGCATACGTTCGGAAGGGGTGATGATATCGGTGATACGGATGCCGTATTTATCTGATACAACCACAACTTCACCCTGCGCAATCAGGTACCCGTTGATTAAAATATCCAACGGTTCTCCGGCAAGGCCATCAAGAGAGACGACGGAGCCTTGAGATAATCTCAGCAGCTGTTTGATCGTCATTTTTGTCCGGCCCAGTTCGACGGATAATTTGACCGGAATATCCAAAATCAGGTCGATATCTGATAAATGAGCCAGTGCATCCTGAGGCTCCAGAGATTCGAATATTGCCGCGCTGCTGTCAGAGGTTTGTTGTTGTGCGGCCTGTTGTTCCAGCGCTTCTGCCCACATATCTTCGGCAGATCCGGTTGAAGCGGTATCTGTGGGTTGTTTAGCGTCACTCATTGGGCTGTTCCTCATCCAGAGCATTTAAAACAGGGTTAATAAGATGTTCGATACGCAGGGCGTATTGTCCGTTTAATGTTCCGTATTGACTGGTGAGCACCGGCACACCATCGACGTGAACGATCAAGCGTTCGGGTTTATCAATAGGTAATATATCGCCCGGTTGAAGTTGCAGAATTTTTGACAGCCTCAGCGGGATATCAACAAAGTTGGCGACCAGCTCCAGCTCTGAATGCTGAACCTGTTTTACCAGGCTTTCCCGCCACAGGCTGTCTTCCTGCCGGACATTTTCCAACGGTGGATTGGTCAGGCGTTCCCGCAGTGGTTCGATCATGGCAAACGGAATACAGATGTTAAATTCACCACTCAACGCGCCAATTTCCACCTGAAACGGTGTTGTGACGACGATATCGTTCGGTGATGTGGTGATGTTGGTGAATTTCACTTGCATTTCAGAGCGTATATATTCCACTTCGATTTTGAAAATGGAATCCCAGGCATCACGGTAGGAATCCAGCGCCATACGTAACATCCGATTAATCACCCGTTGTTCCGTATGGGTGAATTCGCGACCTTCCACTTTGGTCGGGAAACGCCCATCACCACCAAACAGGTTATCTACCGCGATGTAAACTAGGCTGGGAGCAAATGCAAACAGCGCTGTTCCTCTCAACGGTTTCAGATGAACCAAGTTAAGGTTGGTCGGCACCGCCAAGTTACGGGCGAATTCATGATAGGGCTGAATTTTTATTGCTCCGACAGTAATGTCAGGACTACGGCGGAGCATGTTAAACAACCCCATCCTGAAATGACGGGCAAAGCGTTCGTTAATAATTTCCAGTGCTTGCAGACGTTCCCGAACAACACGGCGTTGGGTGTTGGGATCATAAGGGCGAATCTCGTTTTCCCCGGACGCGGTGTTTTCTGCGTCGTCACTGGCACTGTCGCCATTGAGCAGAGCATCAATCTCTGCTTGTGAAAGAATATTGTCACTCATGGTGATTATCGCAGAATAAACGTGGTAAACAGCACATCGGTGATGACCTGATCTGGCTCACCTGGTACCAATGTTGGGCGCAGCGTTTGCTTGATATCGGTCATCAGACGCAGTTTGCCGCTGTCATGAGCCAGATCCGCTGATTTCTGGCGTGATAATAATAACAACATACGGCTACGAACTTCCGGCAGATACTCATGGAAGCGCTTGCGGTTTTTTTCATCGGCTAAACGTAGCGTTACGCCGATGTAGAGCACTCGGTCAAAGTGATCTTCATTGTCGATCAAATTGACGGTAAAAGGCTCCAGAGTCATAAATACAGGGACTTCTATGATTCGGGATGCTTTAGAATCACTCTTTTCTGCCTGCTTAAATGTCCACCAACTGTATCCTCCGATGGCGGCGCCGATAACGGCAATCAGTATTAACAGTATCATCCAAAATGGATTTTTGCGTTTATGCTCGTAGCTATAGTCAGACATGGACAGACAAATTCCTGTTTTCGTTGCGGACAAGTGTCCACTCATTCCGTGGCGGACCTGCTTATCCATCAATATCGATAATAATTATCCCGCGTATTTCCGCTGGCAATAGCCGGAACAAACGGGGAAAAAACCACTAACTCATTCGTTTGTTGTGAGTCTTGTTTACTACGGATAAATACCTTCCATTATCAGGCGAAAATATCCACACCTCCGCGGATTGACGCCAGTTGGCGAGGTGTTAAACGTATTGTGGATTCAGTAGCCGAATGGTTTTCCGGCGTGGCGTCAGTGCCATGACCACCCGTTCCGCCTGAATTTTGTGAACTGGAACGTTGTTCTTGTTGCCACGGGCTGGCGTTGTCGCTGCTGACATTGCTTTGGGTAAGTTGAATTCCACTTTCTGCCAATGCATGACGGAGCCCAGGTAAGGCAGCTTCCAGGGCTGCCCGAACATGGCTGTGAGCCGATGCCAGATGTAATTGCGCCTGATTGTCTTCAACAGACATACGAATTTGTAATGCCCCCAGCTCTTGCGGATGCAGGCGCAACTCTGCCTGTTGCAGGCCGTTGCGGTTGAACAAGATAATCTGCTGGTTTAATTGTTGCTGCCACTCTTCACTACCCAACTGCGCATTCAGCAAAGGGGTGGAGGCGCTGGATAACTGAAACTGAGCCGTCTGATTATGCCCGGCGGAAAGCAGAGGTGACGCGGCTACTGAGGGTACCTGCCCGGTTTGCTGATTTTCGGCTGCCACGGCAGTGGGCTGAATTTCAGCCTGAATGGGGGTCTGGCCCAGCGCCGGTTCACGTGAATAGTGTTGAGTTGCACTTTCATGCTGAATAACGGCGGGGGAGATCTTTGGTTTTACCTGAGAATTCTGTACTAATCCGTTTTCAGGTTTTGTTTTAAGAAGCGTGTCAAGGTTTTCCGTTTTTTCTTCATGTTTTGGTTGTTCCGGCATATCCGTCAGAAGATTTTTCTCTGTCGGTAATTCTGTCATCACCCATTCTTTAGCGATAACTGGATGGTTTTTATCACTGTTTTTATCACTATGTTTAATCAGTTCGGTTGGTTGTGGATTGTCTTTCTGGCTTTCTGATCTGATGGTTAATTTGGACAATTGTACGGGCAAATTTGCCGCCAATTCTTCTGCTGACATGAGCTTTTCATCAACAGAAGCCGGTTGTTTGTCTGCCTCTGCTTTTACATTCAGAGGAATTCGTGAGGAGATGATAGGCTCCGCTGGAATTTCATTTGAGACAGATGATACAGATAATAATGGCGATAGACCGATGTCTGTTTCATCCACGGTCTCTTTTCCTTCTTCGGCTGAAAATTTTTCTGGTTTGACCATACCTTTCTGTGCCGGCTCGGTTTCCAGATTAAGAAACTGAGCAAAGACAGAAGGTTGATCTGTGTCAGTAAAAGAATCACCGCGCGTTTGCTGATTTTCTGCCGGTTTCAGGTCAGCAGGCAAAAGAGTGATATTCATTATCTATTTCTCCGTTGTGCACTACGTTGGGCATACTCATCCATCTGTTTTTGCTCCGTTCTGTTCTGCTGTAATCTTCGGTTGTTATCTGCCCGCTGCTGCAAAGTATTAAAGGCATTGAGACGTTGTTGCTTTTCCTGCCACTGTGATAAAGCGGTTTCAAGCCGCTGTTGCCATTGATTGAGCTGCAATTTGTGCTGTTCAATCGCCTTTTCCAGCGTTTTCATGAATTGCTGGTAGTTTTGCCAGGTCGTACACGACATACCGTTACTGAGCGTGTCGTTCAGGCGCACACGGTACTCATCTTGATAGCCCATCAGTGTTGCAAGTTGTTGCTCCATTTGTTGATGGTTCTGACGAACTTGTGCAAGGTGAGTGGCGGCTTTCTCCACCGCATTTTGTGCAAGTTCACGCAAGGTCATGAGAGGTGATTGCTGCTGCATCTTATTCCTCGCTTTTTAATGGCAACATACAGAAAATCGTTACGTTATATAGGTAACAACTGTTGCAGTTGAGTACAGGCCGCTTCATATTCACTACGTTCATTAATATCTTGTAGTAAAAATTGCGCCATGTAGGGATAAAGTTCAATCGCCTTGTCTAATAGCGGATCATTGCCCGAAGCATAGGCGCCGACATTAATCAGATCACGGTTACGCTGATAGCTTGCGAGCAGTTGTTTAAACTGCTGTACCCGCCGATAGTGCTGTTTATCAATTAATGATGTCATGGCGCGGCTGATAGAGGCTTCAATATCAATTGCCGGGTAATGTCCTGATTCCGCGAGAGAACGGGAGAGCACGATATGACCATCCAGAATGGCTCTGGCAGCATCGGCTATTGGGTCTTGCTGATCATCACCTTCGGTCAGTACGGTGTAGAACGCGGTAATCGAGCCGCCGCCGTTCACGCCGTTTCCTGCTCGTTCCACCAGTGCCGGAAGTTTGGCGAAAACCGAAGGTGGATAACCTTTGGTCGCCGGTGGCTCGCCAATGGCTAAGGCAATTTCGCGTTGAGCCATACTGTAGCGGGTCAATGAGTCCATAATCAGTAATACATGCTTACCCCGGTCACGAAAATCTTCTGCGATACGGGTCGCGTAGGATGCGCCTTGCATACGCAATAAAGGTGAGATATCGGCAGGCGCGGCGACGACTACTGAGCGGGCTAAACCGGCTTTACCAAGGATGTTTTCGATAAAGTCTTTAACTTCGCGGCCACGTTCACCGATCAAGCCAACGACAATCACATCTGCCTGTGTATAGCGCGCCATCATACCAAGAAGAACACTTTTACCCACCCCAGAACCAGCAAACAATCCCATCCGCTGGCCGCGTCCTACCGTGAGTAAGGCGTTAATCGCCCGCACTCCCACGTCCAATACGTCGCTGATTGGCGTGCGTTGTAGAGGATTGATTGGCGGTGTCGTGAGTGAGGCGCGATAGCCGGTATCTGGCGATGGAAAACCATCCAGTGGGCGGCCGGCGCCATCTAAAACCCGTCCTAATAGTTCCGGGCCAAGAGGCAACTGGCGTCCGATACCACAATCTTCACTGTACGGACGGGCATAAACACGGGCGCCGGGTACAATACCTTCCAGATCTTCAAGTGGCATCAGTAAGAGCTTTTCGCCATTAAAACCAACGACTTCACTTTCAACCTCTTCAATATTGCCGCCATTTTGCCGTTCAATCAGACAGGTTGCTCCCAGAGGCAGATGTAAACCCGTTGCTTCCATGACCAGACCTGTCGCTCTGGTCAGACGGCCATAACGACGAACCGGCGAAGTCTTCTCTAATTTCTGCTCAAAAGCATCCAGTGTCGCCAGCCAGCGTCCGAGTCTTGCCGTCATTACAATTCTCCCGGTGCTGCCAGCCGGCATAATTCATGCCAACGTGTTGCCAGGCTGGCATCCAAATCGCCTTCATCTGCACTGATTTTGCAACCACCAGGATGCAGCTTGTTATCTGCCAGTAAACGCCAGCCGTGGAGTGAAAGCGTGGTGCCCAATTGCTGTTCAACCATGGGAATATCCTGTGGGTGAACTCGAAGTTGCGGTTTACCGCTGAACATCGGTTCCTGCTGGATAAATTCACGGATCTGATTGAGCAGGGCGGTACCATCACAAATCGCGGGTTGTCCGAGGATCTGTTTCGCGGCCGTCAGCGATAGCTGCATCAGGCGGGATGCGATAATGGTATCGAGCCCTTCAAGTGAATAGCGGAAATCAGCCAGCATATTTTGCCACTGCTCTGTGATAGGTTGCTGTTGCTGACTTGCATCTTTTAATCCCTGTTCCAGACCGGCTTCTAAGCCGGATTGGTATCCTTTTTCATAACCTTGCGCCTGACCTTCGGCAAATCCTTGTTCATGGCCTGCCTGCCGGGCCTGTTCTTTCAGGTTATCCAGCATTGCTGCCTGTTCAAGGATTTCATCACATCCGGAAGTTTCCAGTGAATCGTCAGTAGGCTCTGGTTTAACACGCAGTTTTTCCCACTGTGTGAGTTCGTTTGGTTTCCAGGGTTGCCAGCCAGCATTGTTCAACTTATCAGACATAGCTATCGTCGCCACCGTTCAGGATAATCTCGCCGCTTTCTGCCAGACGACGAACAATAAGCAGAATCGCTTTCTGTTCGCTTTCCACTTGAGACATACGCACTGGACCACGGTTTGCCAGGTCATCGCGCATAATCTCTGCGGCACGCTGAGACATGTTGTTGAGGAAGTGATCACGTAGTTGCTGGTTGCAGCCTTTCAGTGCAATGAGCAGGGAATCGGTGGTGATTTCCTGCAACAGGCGCTGGATACTGCGGTCATCCACATCGACAAGGTTTTCGAACAGGAACATTTCATCGATGATTTTTTGTGCCAGTTCGTTATCGTAGGCGCGCATGGCTTCGATAACATTCTCTTCCTGTTGGCTTTTCATCAGGTTGATAATCTCAGCAGCGGTACGAATACCGCCCATCTTGCTGCGCTTGAGGTTCTGACCATCTAACAGGTTATTGAGCACTTCCGTCAGTTCGGCCAATGCAGCCGGTTGTACGCCCCCGAAAGTGGCGATACGTAGCATGATGTCGTTGCGCAATTTGTCATCAAACAGCGCAAGAATATCGGCTGCTTGTCCACGATTTAGGTGAACCAAAATGGTGGCGATAATCTGTGGATGTTCCTCACGGATCATATCGGCTGCCATTTGCGGCTCCATAAAGTTGAGGGTCTCCATACCGGTAGTGGTTTCACGGGATTCGAGAATATCCTCAAGCAGACTGGAAGCGCGTTCTTCACCCAGCGCTTTGATCAACACCGAACGCAGATAATCACTGGCATTGATACTCAGTGCCGCATATTGGCCGGAATCTTCTTCAAACTCAGCCAAGACATCAACCAGTTGCTGGTTGGAAACCTGGCGCATACCCGCCATGGTGATACTGAGTTGCTGGACTTCCCTGGAGTTCAGGTGTTTAAACACCTCGGCCGCCTGATCTTCTCCCAGGGTCATTAACATGACGGCGCTTTTTTCTGTTCCGTTCAGGCTCATTGTTCGTTACTCATCCATTGACGGATCACCAGCGCCACTACGCGAGGATCTTTTTCTGCCAATTCGCGGATACGTTGGCTTTGAATTTCGGCACTGACCCGTTGACGTGTCAGTCTCTGGCGGGTTTTTTCATCCATTTCTGCACTGGATTCAGTCACTTGTCTTTTCTGAACTTTCTGTGTTTCAATCGCTTTTTCCGCAGCACGTTTTTTGGCGAGTTGAGGAACAACCATTTTGCGCCACAGAAGCCATGCCACCAGTATCAACAGAAGGTAGCGACCAAAATCAAAGGCTTTTTCCAGCAGAGCAGGGTTCTGCCATACCGGAATCACTTCGATATTTTCTTTGCTTTCAGTAAACGGTGTATTAACCACATTCAAACTGTCGCCACGCTCTTTGGAAAAGCCCATCGCTTCTCGGGTCAGCGCTTCTATTTTCGCCAGTTGTTCTGGTGTCAGCGCCTGAGTTTCCGGGCCATTTTTGCCATCGACCGTGACATAATTGACCACAACGGCTACCGATAAGCGTTCAACACCACCGGCTTGTTGCTGCACATGGCGAATGGTGCGGTCCACTTCGTAGTTTGTGGTTTCATCACGGCGGTTATTGCGATTATTGTTTACCATGCGCTCGTTACTGTTACCGGCGGATGATGTTTTCTTATCGCTCTTGTCGTTTTTATTACTCTCTTTGGTATTCGGCTTATCAATCGGCGCACTCGGTGGCGGGCTGGGTTGATTGGAAAGCGCGCCAGGAATGCCGCCAACCTGAGAACCACCACTTTGTTCGCTTTCACTTAACTGTTTTGAGCGAACCGCCGCCTGATTAGGCGGCTGATTAGGTTTATATTCCTCTGCGGTCTCTTCACGGCGGGAAAAATCCACTTGGGCAGTCACTTGTGCGTGAACGTTGCCACGACCGACAACCGGGGTCAGAATGGCTTCAATACGATGCTGGAAGCGATTTTCCACTTCCTGAATGTATTTTAACTGACTGGTGTTCAGATCACGTCCGGTAGCATCTGCTTGTGTCAGAAGACGTCCGGTCTGATCAACAATGGTGACATTACCCGGAGGTAAGCCAGCGACACTGCTGGAAACCATATGGACAATGGCGTTAATTTGGCCTTCATCCAGTGAACGGCCTTGCAGTAGTCCGACCGTAACCGATGCGGAAGGCGACTTCTGTTCGCGGACAAACAAGGAAGGTTTGGGTAACGCAAGGTGAACACGGGCATTCTGCACCGGTCCCAGCGATTCAATGGTCCGTGACAATTCGCCTTCCAATGCTCTTTGGTAGTTAACCTGTTCACTGAACTGGCTGATACCAAATTTTTCTTTATCAAGCAGCTCAAATCCAGCGGCACCCCCTTTAGGCAACCCTTGTTGCGCCAGCCTTAGCCGTGTCTCATGGACCTGCTCGGCAGGGATCATGATCGCAGAGCCGTTTTCGGCAAAACGGAAGGGAATATTTAATTGGGTTAGTTGCGTGACAATATCGCCGCCGTCTTTATCGCTCAAATTACTGTAGAGCACCCGATAATCCGGGCTGCGTAACCACAGGAAAAGGGCAATGACAATCGCGACGGCTGCGCTGCCTGCAACTAATAATGGTACTTTAGGATCAGCTTTTATCCGGTTAATGATAGCACTGAAACCGTTAGTTTGATTTTCAACGTCGGTTGTTGCGGCACTCATAGACGATCCTTGCCTTGCTGTTCAACATGAATACTAAAAGCGTGGCGTAACAAAACAGACTCCCCATACGCAAGCGAAAAAATTCTTCCTATTTTCAGTCTTGTCATTATTCGCTGTTCACTCATCTTTTAATGGCACAATAAGCCCTGACTTTTTACGTTAATTACCCGCTTTAGATTGAGAGGGCTATGTTAGGGTGGCAGCGTGAAAATGTGCCGTATGTATCTTGGGTTAATATGGCATTGAATTGTGTAAGGTATAGGGTGGTTTAACACGAGGTTTTTATGTCAATTCAGGCAATTGAAGGGGTATTGCAACAGATGCAGGCTCAGGCATTACAGGCGGCAAGCATCGCAAAACCCATGCCGTTGCAGGGGGGATTTACCAGTCAACTCGCAACGGCTGTTGGTAAAATTAATCAAACACGTTTGCATGCCACGAAACAAACTCAGGATTTTACCTTGGGTGTACCGGGTATTGAGTTGAATGATGTGATGGTGGATATGCAAAAATCCAGTATTGCTTTGCAAATGGGCGTTCAGGTAAGAAATAAGCTGGTGGCTTCTTATCAGGAAATTATGAGTATGCAGGTGTAGACATATAATACCCAATAGATTTCAAGTTGCAGCGTGGCGGCAAGTGAACGCATCCTTAGGAGCATAGATAACTATGTGACTGGGGTAAGTGAAAGCAGCCAACAAAGCAGCAACTTGAAAGATGAAGGGTATAGTTATTGATATATCTTGTGATAAACCATTTGTGATGGAATATGACCCATTTGTGTTGCAATAACAAAAGGATTGAGCACGCCAGATGATATCTTGAATATATATGTGAGTCTGGTTTGGTATTTCTTTCGCGGTAATAGGTAAATAAATAACGGCTTTAACCATCGGTATTTTCTATTGAAAACTATAAAAAACATAAAATAAGTAAATCATATATTGGTTTAGTTAATGGCGGATTCGACTAATAAGTGTAACATAATTATTTGCATGTTCTATTGAGAGTGAAAAACAGAGAACTATTTAAATAACGTTTCGTAATTATGCTACACATGGCCTTCCTCAACCCATTGTTATACATAGAATTATGAGTGGTATAAGATGTAGCACTATTTTCGAATCTTATTTAATTACCAAGATGTTTTATCTATTTACTCTAATTTTAATTGAGATCGACTCGTTATAAACCAAGCTCACAAAATGAGTAAATAATGGTGATGGGAGTACATCACCTTTATTTCTCAATTACTTTTATTCCGTAAGAGTATGATAGGGTTCAACAGGGAATTGGCCGTAGCTATCATTTAATAACTGCTGTCGGCCTGCTTGTTTGATGAGTTTGCTGAGTTCATCAAGTCTTCTCTGTAGCAGTCCTTTTATCTCATTTTCATTATCTAAGATTGTCTGCAAAATGTGGGTCATTTTCTGCTGTAACGAAACAGAGGTGGCAGATGATATTGAAGAGTGGCTGATCACTTCTACTGCTTTGAGGTAGGTGATTTCCATATCAACAAGATCATCCCATTTTTCGTTTTTGGCTAAATTAAGCATTTGCTCACTTAAACTTAGGATCCGTTGGTAAGCTGACAAAAGATCCATTTCATTATCCATTAAACAATATCCTGACTGGCGTTGTAATGAGGGCCAATTTGCCGCCAAGCTTCTGAAATCTCGGTGAGTAACTTTATAACTTCGGTAATGGCTGGCTCATCATTGCGTAAATTAGCGTGGAGTAAACGTTGGGTCATATAGTCGTAAAGGGAAGCAAGATTGTGTGCCAGCTCTCCGCCTTTCTCGTTATCTAACCCCTGTTTGAGGCCATTATCAATGATATTGATCGCTTTGGAAATAGCGGCGCCTTTTTCCGCGATATTACCTTGCTCCATCAGAATAATTGCTCGACGCAGGGCGCTTAGCGCCCCGTTGAACAAAATCTGAATCAACTGATAGGGGGAAGCATTCATAATTTCGCTCTCCACATCTATCTGGGCATATAATTGACTTGCCGAACGTTGATACATAATTTCCTTTAATTATCTTATCTGTTGTGATAGGAAGTTGCTGGTCTGTTTCAGGGAAGTGACCATCTTATCCAGTTGTGAAAATTGGTGCTTATAACGTTCAATCGTTTCGTTAATGTTGCTTTGTGTTCTGCCCACTTGTTTTTCAAGTGTTTTCAGACGCTTATTAATGCCGTTAGTCGCGGTGATTAATGTGCCTTCATGGCTATCCAAGGCACCTTTTAATAGTTTATGTGTCTGGGTGGCAAAACCGGTTTCTTTACCGTCGCCCATAAAGAATGCTTTCACATTAGCGGGTTTTTCTTTTAGATTTTTTTCCAGCTTTTCGTTATCAATTTCCAGTTTGCCATCAAGCTTTTGCTTAATACCCAGTTTATTCAGGGTCGAAATATCATTAGCGGCCTGAAAGCTGAAAACTTGGCTTCTCAACTGGTTTTGTATTCCACGCAGGGTGCTGTCGCCGAGTAAAGCGCCATTATCTTTCGACGGTTCTTCACCCTGTTTTACCGGTTTAAATTTGGTCAGAGAATCAAACGTCGTTTGCAGTTCATTATAAGCATCAACCCAGTTTTTAATCGCCTCTTTCGTCGGCTCAATATCACGGGATACCACCAGCAGTTCAGGCTTATGTTCCCCCGGTTTATCTTTATCGTGGGTCGTTTTTTTCAGATCCAGTTTAACGCCTTCTGGTGCGTCAGTAATATGGTTTGTTTGACGCTCAATTGGGATGTCGTTAACTTTCAAGAGTGCGTTCTTAGCTTCAACTGTTTGAGTTAACCCACCGGTGCCTTTACCGCCATTTGTCCCCGGAGTGTAGTTCAGAAACTGAGCCAGTTTGTCGTCACCCTCAACCTTGATGGTCATGATTGATTTAGTGCCGGCTTTTTTAGCCGTCAGAACTAAATAGTTTTCGCCATCTTTTGCCTTAATAATACTGGCGTTGACATTACCTTCCTGTTTATTAATTGCGTCACGCAGTTCAAGGATGGAAGTTTGTGTGTCTGTCAACTTGATTTGCATTGGCTTTTTTTCGCCAGGTTGAGTGATGGTGATTGTCCGGGTTTTACCTTCGCCCAGGGGAGCACCCATTTGCGTTTTTAGATCATTGACCTCTTTTGTCTTTAATGTCTGTGATTGCGCCAATTGTTCAACTTCAATACTGTAGTTGCCCGGGCTGGCTTTAGAGTCCGTCGTGGCAGTGAATGCCTCATGTTTTTCACTGGCGGTGGTTGTATTGAGTTTATCAAATTTTTTCAGTGATTCAGACGCAGTTTCCAGCTTTTCCAGGCTGCCTTTTAGCGTACCAAAAGCTGTTAGCTTACCTTTATAACTGGTTTGTTGTTGTGTCAGTGGTTCTAAACGTTTTTGTTCTGCTGCCTGAAGTTTATCCAGTATAGAACCCAGATCCATCCCCGACCCGGCCCCTAATGAAGAAATGCTAGCCATATTGACTCCTTTATTAGTAAATCTTTATTGAACCGGTTATCGGTAAGTTTCGAAAAAAGTTTACTAATAAAAATAATTTTTTGATGGTAAGAATAATCGAGAAGAACGAGCGCTGTTTGGCTTATAAGAGAAGCGTGATAAAAAAGAAAAAGTTTTTTCAAGAAAAATTAAAGGTTCTTTGAGGAGCGCCGATAAAACTGTTGGCGGTGATGAACACCGTGGGCAAAGGCCCAAACTTATATCTGCTTGATTTAAAAAAGGAACTCTAACTATGGCACAAGTCATCAACACTAATAGCCTGTCCCTGCTGACTCAGAATAACCTGAATAAATCCCAGGGTGCTTTGGGTAACGCTATCGAGCGTTTGTCTTCTGGTCTGCGTATCAACAGCGCGAAGGATGACGCTGCTGGTCAAGCGATCGCTAACCGTTTCACTGCAAACGTTAAAGGTTTATCTCAGGCAGCACGTAATGCTAACGACGGTATCTCTATTGCACAGACTACCGAAGGTGCTCTGAACGAAATCAATACCAACTTACAGCGTATCCGTGAACTGACGGTACAGGCGCAAAATGGCAGCAACTCTGAAAGCGATGTTAACTCTATTAAGGACGAAGTGAATCAGCGTTTAGACGAGATTAATCGTATCTCTAAACAAACTCAATTTAATGGTGTTAATGTCCTAAGTAAAGATAGCGAATTGACCATCCAGGTTGGTGCTAACGATGGTGAAACTATCACCATTAATCTGGAACAAATCGACAAAGGCACTATGGGGCTGGGCGAATTTAATGTTAACTCATTATTTGGAGTGCGTGTTGGCACTGCAGTTACTGAGATTGAAGTTCCGGGTAAAACCGAAAAGGTTCAAGTAAAACCAGTAACTGGCCTTGATGGTGTTAATGAGCCCCAGGTCTTTGCATCTAATGATAAAGATGGTAAAGCAATTAAGGGCGAATACGTTGTAGTCGGTAAAGATGCAAAAAATAGTGAAAACGTATATTATAAAGCCACTATTGATAATGAGGGTAAAGTTACGGTACAGGATAAAACAACCAAGATCGACGATAACGCTAAGCCGTTAGGCGATTTAGACAATGCTTTGTCAAAGGTTGACAAACTGCGTAGTTCTCTGGGCGCTATTCAAAACCGTTTTGAATCTACCGTTAACAACCTGAACAACACCGTTAACAACCTGAGCGCTGCTCGTAGCCGTATCCAAGATGCTGACTACGCGACCGAAGTGTCTAACATGAGCCGTGGTCAAATCCTGCAACAGGCAGGTACTGCGGTTCTGGTTCAGGCTAACCAAGTTCCTCAAACTGTATTGTCTCTGCTGCGTTAATTTTTTAGCTAAGGCAGTATGTGAACCTGATTCACATAAAAATTCAAATAAATCAAGGATCGGCTCGCCGGTCCTTCTTTTTTAGTCGTTTATCGTGAACAGCCTAAAATTTGTGTTACTATTAGGCGGGCAATAAATTTCGCATAGGTGAAAAAGAAGTGCTTTTACTACATTGTTCAAACGATTGCCCTTGTTAGGGGATTGGATAATGGTAGTTAGTCTCTTATTCCAAAGGTGTCTGTTGTTGTGAGCGATTTGTATACCGCCGAAGGCGTGATGGACAAAAACAGCCTCTGGAAGCGCTATGTACCATTAGTTCGCCATGAAGCGTTAAGGCTACAAGTTAGGTTACCCGCGTGTGTGGAGCTGGATGATTTGCTTCAGGCCGGGGGAATCGGCTTACTAAATGCGGTGGAACGTTTTGATTCCTTACAGGGAACCGCGTTTACCACTTATGCGGTACAGCGCATCAGAGGTGCAATGTTGGATGAGTTAAGGAGTCGCGATTGGGCTCCGCGTAGCGTGCGACGTAATGCGCGCGAAGTGACGCAAATCATCCGTAAACTTGAGCAAGACTTAGGCCGTCCAGCCAGTGAGCAGGAAGTTGCTAAAGAATTAAAGATTGATCTGGTAGAATATCGGCAGATACTGTTAGATACGAATAACAGTCAGTTGTTTTCGTATGACGAATGGCGTGAAATGCACGGTGAAAGCTGTGAGCCTGTTATTGAAGAAGGGCATGAAACCAATCCCTTACAACAATTGCTGGAAAGTGACGTTCGTCAGCGGGTAATTGATGCTATTGATTCGTTGCCTGAGCGAGAAAAAATGGTTCTGACGCTATATTATCAGGAAGAACTTAATCTGAAAGAGATTGGCGCAGTACTTGAAGTCGGGGAGTCCCGTATAAGTCAGTTACACAGCCAGGCGATTAAACGCTTGCGGGCACGCTTAAATCCGGAAAAGTAACTTTTTGCTTATTTGTTTTTTGTTTAAGACTACACACAGGGCTTTATCTCTTATGTCTGTTACAACACAAAAGAAACGGCCGCTCAGCCGTTATATTAAAGACTACAAACATAGTCAAACTCATTGCTTGCATTGTCACAAAGCTCTTGACCGCATCTCTTTGGTTTTTAATGGCCAAGTGATCAACAAAGAGTCTATCTCCGAAATGACGGAGTTGATTGATGACAAGACCTGGGATGAACTGCAAGATAAGTTTGTCGCGTTATGCCGTTTTTGCAGTGAGATTTATTGCAATAGCGAGACAGATTATTTTGACATCATGTCTTTCAAACAGTACTTGTTTGAGCAAACTGAAATGAGTCATAGCACTATTCGTGAGTATGTGGTTCGTTTACGACGTTTGGATGAATTGCTCACTTCAAGCAATTACCCTGTAAAAGAGTTCACAACAGAGAAAATTCAAGAACAACTGAGTGAGAAACTGTCACAGTCAGCATTCAGTAACTACAACATCGCTTTGCGGAAGTATGAGCAGTATTTGAGCTGGCGGCAGGGCGGCCACTAAGCTGGAAGTATAAACAGCAAAGAGATGTTCAATTTCAGGGGAACACATTTTCAGTGTGTTCCCCTTCGCTTTATCTGGAATTAACCAATAGTCATCAGACTGGCATTGCCCCCTGCCGCGGCAGTGTTGATGCTCAGTGAACGTTCATGCAGCAGACGTTCTAACAGCAGGTTATTTTCTCCACGAGCAAAACCTTGTACTGAGATGATGGCTCCTTTACGTTGGGCGACGTGTTCACAAACCTGACGGAGTTGATCAGAATCGCCGTGGTAAATAACCGCTTCAAATTCCGTCTCTTCACTCTGCCAGTCCCGGACCAGAGTGATTGCTTTACGGACACTATCCGGCAATTGACGGAACAGTTGTTGATGGATTTCATCATTTTGCCACAGTAACTGACAGCCAACGGACAATGTTGCTGCCAGTTGGATTAATGTATCTTGCTGATTATCCGCTAAACATAGTACCTGACCACGAGGGAACAGGGTGTAGGTATTGCGTTCACCTGTTGGTCCCGGCAACAGGCGGGTTGTGCCGCCTTGTGCCAGTAATTTGTACTGCTGAACCAACTGATTTAGTTCTTCATTGTGCTGAGTGGTCACCCATTCTGCCAGTGCATCAAATGGCGCCATCAGCACTGAGCGGGCATGGGCATCCAGCGGATATTCAACATCTTGACGTTCCAGCGTCTGATTAATGGCATTCTGAGGGCGGCAAGAGAGCAGGCGATACAGATAGAGCGGACCACCCGCTTTTGGACCTGTACCGGATAAGCCTTCACCACCGAACGGTTGCACACCAACAACCGCGCCTACCATATTGCGGTTAACATACAGATTACCCACTTTCGCTTTAGAGGTGACTTGTACAATCGTTTCATCAATACGGGTATGTACACCCAGCGTCAGGCCGTAGTTGGAATTGTTAATCTGATCCAGCAACTTATCCAGCTCATTGCGTTTAAAACGGACAACATGCAGAACCGGGCCGAAGATCTCCTGTTTCAATTCATCAAAACTTTCCAGTTCAATCAGTGTCGGTTTAACGAAAGTACCTTGCTCCCACTCTTTACTGTCAGTCACATTGTCTTGCGCTGCTTGATAAATCGCGCGTCCTTTGGTGCGCATTGCCTGAATATGACGATCAATACCGGCTTTGGCTTCAGCGTCAATGACCGGGCCGATATCGGTAGAAAGGCGTTCAGGATTGCCCATCCGGCATTCAGACATTGCGCCTTTCAACATGGTGATAGTGCGTTCTGCCACATCATCCTGAATACAGAGGATGCGCAAGGCTGAACAGCGTTGACCTGCACTGTCAAAAGCAGAGGCGACTACATCAGTAACGACTTGCTCTGTGAGAGCGGAAGAGTCAACAATCATTGCGTTCAGACCACCGGTTTCTGCAATGAGCGGGGTTGGACGCCCTTGTGCGTCAAGCCGTCCGGCAATGTTACGTTGTAACAGGCCAGCCACTTCAGTGGAGCCAGTAAACATCACACCACGTACTCTCTCATCACCAACCAGAAGCGAACCAATGGTTTCACCCCGGCCAGGTAATAATTGCAATACATCATGGGGAATTCCGGCCTGATGCAATATTTTGACCGCCGTCGCTGCAATTAATGGGGTTTGTTCCGCCGGTTTCGCCAACACACTGTTACCGGCAGCCAATGCAGCCGCTATCTGCCCGGTAAAAATGGCTAATGGGAAGTTCCATGGGCTGATACACACAACGGGCCCCAGTGGGCGATGGGTATCATTAGCGAAATCATGGCGGACCTGTCCCGCATAATAATGGAGGAAATCTACTGCTTCGCGTACCTCAGCAATCGCATTATTAAAGGTTTTGCCGGCTTCCCGGGCCAGAATACCCAACAGCGGCTGCATCTGGCTTTCCATCAATTCAGCAGCGCGAACCAGAATTGCTGCACGTTCTGATGGAGGAGTTGCAAACCAGATTGCTCCAGCTTCTGTTGCGGCATCCAGAGCATGAGCGACTTCTTGTTCCGTTGTTTCACGAACATGGCCGACGATATCTAGTGGCGCGGCAGGGTTAATGACAGGCTTGGCAGCAGGCAGCTCACCTTGATGGCAATAATTGCCACCCAGTAGTGGTTCACTGTACCGTTCTTCAGTAGAAGAGCCCAGTAGCGCACTGGAAAGGGAAGCCAGCCGATGTTCGTTGGAAAGATCCAGACCGGCTGAGTTCGCGCGATCTTTGCCATACAGGTCGTGAGGAAGAGGGATTTTCGGATGTGGAAGACCAATTTGCCCTTCGGTTTCGGCTATCTTTTGAACTTTTTTTACCGGATCGGCAACAAGTTCATCCAGCGGCAACGTGGTATCGGCGATACGGTTGACGAAGGAGGTATTAGCACCATTCTCCAGCAAACGACGGACCAAATAGGCCAATAGTGTTTCGTGAGTGCCTACCGGTGCGTAAATACGGCATGGGCGGTTTAATTTTCCATCAGCAATTTTCCCGACCACTTGTTCATACAGTGGTTCTCCCATGCCATGCAAGCATTGGAACTCATATTGACCTGGGTAATAGTTTTGTCCGGCCATATGATAAACAGCAGATAAAGTATGAGCGTTATGAGTAGCGAACTGAGGGTAGATCAGGTTTGGTACTGACAATAGTTTGCGGGCGCAAGCCAGATAGGAAACGTCGGTATAAAGTTTGCGGGTGTAAACCGGATAGCCTTCCAGCCCATCTATTTGCGCACGTTTAATTTCACTATCCCAATAAGCGCCTTTTACCAGTCGCACCATTAGGCGACGACGGCTGCGCTGTGCTAAATCAACAATCGCATCAATAACAAATGGACAGCGTTTTTGATAAGCCTGAATAACGAAGCCAATGCCATTCCAGCCAGCCAATTGTGGTTCGAAACAGAGTTTTTCCAGCAAGTCGAGGGAGATTTCCAGACGATCGGCTTCTTCGGCATCAATATTGATGCCGATATCATATTGGCGGGCTTGTAATGTCAGAGAAAGCAGGCGCGGATACAGCTCGCTCATGACGCGTTCATATTGAGCACGGCTATAACGTGGGTGAAGGGCAGAGAGCTTGATGGAAATCCCAGGTCCTTCATAGATACCGCGGCCGTTGGATGCCTTACCGATAGCATGAATCGCTTGTTGGTAGGAAACCATATAATTCTGAGCATCTTCCTCAGTTAATGCGGCTTCACCCAGCATGTCATAGGAGTAGCGGAACCCTTTTTCTTCCAGTTTACGTGCGCTTGCCAATGCCTGAGCGATAGTTTCACCTGTTACAAACTGCTCACCCATCAGGCGCATCGCCATATCTACGCCTTTACGGACTAATGGCTCACCGCTTTTACTGATAATGCGATTCAGTGAATTGGAGAGTTTGGCTTCGTTGTGGGTAGAAACCAGTTTACCGGTAAATAGCAGGCCCCATGTTGCTGCGTTGACAAACATGGATGAACTTTGACCCAGATGGGAATGCCAGTTGCCATTGCTGATTTTATCGCGGATCAGCGCGTCACGGGTGGCTTTATCTGGAATGCGGAGCAGGGCTTCCGCGAGACACATCAGGGCAACGCCTTCCTGAGATGACAATGAAAATTCCTGCAACAACCCTTGAACCAAACCAGAACGCCCAACACTGTTTTTCTGGTTACGCAATTTTTCTGCAATGCTGTAAGCCAGCTTATGCGTTGCTTGTGCCTGATCTTCCGGTAATTGCGCCTGTTGCAGCAACATTGGCACTGCCTGTGTTTCCGGCAGGCGATAGCCAGCGGTAATTGCAGAACGTTTTACTGATTGAGGCAGGATATGTTCTGCGAAGTCGAGGAAAGGTTGATGAGAAGAGTCTATGACGGTTTCTTCTGCGGTTATCTTCTCTTCTTGAAGATCCTGACTGGCAGATAGCTCAGTGATCTGCTCATCATTTTCAAGACGCTCAAGGTAATTGAAAATAGCTTGTTTAATCAGCCAGTGTGGCGTGCGGTCAATCCGCAGTGCAGCGGCTTTAATGCGATCACGAGTTGCCTCATCAAGCTTCACGCCCATTGTTGTACTACCCATCCTCGCTCCTCAATAGGTAAGGTTTATCTAAGTTACATGATAATATCTGACATGTTGCAACTTTGTGCAACCTTATGCGTATTGCTTGTTTGATTTTTGTGAAATTAATCCAGTTATTATAATTAAGATAGGGTATTTATTTTTGTAACTTTATCTAATTGATATATATTGGTTCGGCATTTTATGGCTAATACCAGTGGGGTAACCATGAAACGGTTAAAAAGTATAACTTTTAAATCAAATAAATGTGATTCAGCAAACGTTTCTTGTAAAAAATGGCGTTAATTAGTTGTTAAATTACCTGGTGCTAATCTAGGATTCATTGTGACTTTCTAATTTGTTACAAAAATAATTATTTCAATTTAAAATTATAAACTATTTTTAGGTGCAATCAGGTGCAACGTTCCTGAACCTGACAGGGAAAACTCTGTGTCCCCAGGAGAACTGCGGCTTTGCAAAACACAGATAACACTATGGAGAACCTGCATGACAGTAAATACACCAATGCTAATCACCTTTATTGTCTACATTACTGGAATGTTGTTGATAGGCTTTTTGGCTTATCGCTCAACCAAAAATTTTGATGACTATATCTTGGGAGGAAGGCGATTAGGTAGCGTGGTAACGGCTTTATCTGCCGGTGCTTCGGATATGAGCGGCTGGTTATTAATGGGTTTGCCTGGCGTAGTTTATTTTGCCGGGGTTTCAGAAAGTTGGATAGCGATTGGCCTTTCTTTAGGCGCTTACCTGAACTGGAAATTAGTTGCGGGCAGGTTACGGATCCAGACGGAAGTCAATAACAATGCGCTGACGCTACCCGATTATTTCACCAGTCGCTTTGAAGATAGCAGTAAGATCCTGCGCATTATTTCCGCATTGGTTATCCTGATCTTCTTTACTATTTATTGTGCTTCTGGCGCTGTTGCCGGAGGATTGTTATTTGAAAGCACTTTCGGTATCAGTTATCAGAAAGCTATGTGGCTTGGTGCCGCGGCAACAATTGCCTATACATTTCTCGGTGGTTTCCTGGCTGTCAGCTGGACGGATACTGTCCAGGCTTCGTTAATGATCTTCGCTCTTATTCTGACCCCGCTTATCGTTATTTTCTCTATCGGCGGTATTGATACTTCTATTGCTTTGATAGCAGCGAAAGACCCCGCTTATTTGGATATGTTTAAGGGGTTGAACTTTATCGCTATTATCTCGCTATTGGGTTGGGGATTAGGTTATTTTGGTCAGCCGCATATTTTGGCGCGTTTTATGGCGGCAGATTCCCATCACACTGTCCGTAAAGCTCGTCGCATCAGTATGACCTGGATGGTGTTATGCCTGGCAGGCACGATTTCTGTCGGTTTCTTTGGTATTGCTTATTTTGAAGTGCATCCTGACTTGGCTGGTCCGGTCACTGCCAATCGTGAGCGTATCTTTATGGAATTGGCAGTTGTTCTGTTTAATCCGTGGATAGCGGGCATTTTATTGTCGGCGATTCTGGCTGCGGTGATGAGTACTCTTAGTTGCCAGTTGCTAGTATGTGCAAGTGCATTGACTGAAGATCTTTATAAGCCCTTTATTCGCAAATCTGCCAGTCAGAAAGAGCTGGTATGGGTGGGGCGTTTTATGGTGCTATTGGTGGCAGCCGTCGCTATGGTAATAGCAACTAATCCTGATAATAAAGTGCTGGCGCTGGTAAGTAATGCCTGGGCTGGATTCGGCGCAGCGTTTGGTCCGGTGGTACTGATCTCTGTTGTCTGGAAGCGTATGACACGCAATGGCGCACTGGCGGGTATGTTGGTGGGTGCAATAACCGTATTGGTGTGGATGAAGTATCAGTGGCTTGCGTTGTATGAAATTATCCCTGGTTTTATCTTTGCTTCTATTGCGATAGTTGTTGTCAGCCTGTTGGGTAAAGCGCCAAGCAGAGAAGCACAACAGCGTTTTATTGATGCTGAAGCGCAATACAAAACTAAGTGATTTAATGTAAGACCAGAAATTGTGAAGGCAAAATGCCTTCACATTAATTTAAGCTTTAAGTTTTTTAGCAATTGCCCCTTATATCGTCGCCCAATCGGGCGGCGATATAAGGGGAGCTAACTATAGATATTAGAAATTTAAATGCGTTAGCTGTATAAGCGAGTTTTGCGTTTTTTTACAATTTGAAAGCCAACAATTAACATCAGAAACCAAACAGGTGTGATGATTAATGCTTGGCGAGTATCATCCCGTAATGTGAGCAATACCAGAACAAATGCAAAAAATGCCAGACAGACCCACGACATAATAATCCCGAGCGGCATTTTATATATTGAAGCCTTATGTAATGCGGGGCGACGTTTCCGGTAAACCAGATATGAACACAGGATCATACTCCAGACAAACATAAACAGAATGGCTGAAACGGTTGTCACCAAGGTAAATACATGCATCACATCAGGAATTAAATAAATCAGCACCACACCGCAGGATAAACATAAACAGGTGAAAATTAATCCTGACGCGGGCACGGAACGGCGTGAAAGGCGGCCGAATTGCTGTGGCGCATCACCTTCTTTTGCCAGTCCAAACAGCATACGGCTGGTGGAGAAAACACCACTATTTGCTGAAGATGCGGCAGAAGTTAATACTACGAAGTTCACGATACTTGCGGCAGCGGGTAAACCAATCAGGACGAACAGCTCAACAAAAGGGCTTTTGTCTGCAATGATTGAACGCCACGGTGTGACTGACATGATAATTATCAGTGCCAGCACGTAGAAGGTGATAATACGAACTGGGATAGCATTAATTGCTCTGGGAAGTGATTTCATTGGGTCTTTAGTTTCTGCGGCGGCGGTACCCACTAATTCAATTCCCACAAAGGCAAATATTGCTATCTGGAACCCGGCGAAAAATCCACTTAACCCTGTTGGAAATAATCCGCCATCATTCCATATATTTGTCAGTGAGGCGGTATGACCCGCAGGGGATTGAAAATGCATACCAATCAAAACCACGCCTATCATAATTAACGCGACAATGGCAACTATTTTTATCATGGCGAACCAGAATTCCATTTCGCCGAACAATTTCACTGTTGCCAGATTTAAGGCCAGCAATAGGGAAACGCAGAGCAGGGAAGTGATCCATTGCGGAAAATCGGGTTGCCAATAGCTGATATATGAGGTGATGGCGACGACATCGGCGATACCGGTAATGACCCAACAGAACCAGTAAGTCCAGCCGACAAAAAAACCTGCCCAGGGCCCCAGTAAATCTGCGGAAAAATCACTGAATGATTTATATTGCAGGTTCGAGAGCAGTAGTTCGCCCATTGCGCGCATAACGAAAAACAACATGAAACCGATAATCATATAAACGAATATAATCGATGGTCCGGCAAGAGAGATGGTTTTCCCTGATCCCATAAACAGACCTGTGCCAATGGCGCCACCGATAGCAATAAGCTGTATATGCCGATTGCTTAGATTGCGTTGTAGTTGTGTTTCCCCGGTTTCAGTGGAAAGCGTAGAGTGTATTTTTTCTGCCATAATAAAAGTGTCCAATATTTTCTTAGGTAAATTGTTACGGCTCTTTAAGTGGCCTTATATGTGATGATGTTTGCGAAAAATATTGTGACACAGATTACTATAATAATAACAGCTTGATCTCACGTTAAAAACAAATTGGTTACAATTTAGCTCATTAGTTAGTACTTTTGGGATTGAATATGAATTATTCGTTTAGCAGAAAGAGTAATAAGATATTGACGGCAGCTTTGTATAGGAGAATAATCGTTCACATTGGGTTGTTAGCTCAGTCGGCAGAGCAGTTGACTCTTAATCAATTGGTCGGGAGTTCGAGCCTCCCACGACCCACCAGATTTAACAAGGACTTACGCTAATATTGTGAGTCCTTTTCTTTTTCAAGGATACCTATAGGATACCCTTTCAAAGTAATAGAAACTATAACGAGTTAATGTAATTGCTGTACAAAACAAGCTGCATACAAGAACAAAAAAGCCTTGAGATTAAAAATGGTTAATATAGGTAAAGAATATGCTGGGATTGCGGTTGAGTAGTTTCATACGTATATGTATATGTATATTTATTTTAGCGATTGTTGTTATTCTTTTTTTTGCATCATTAGCGAATGTTAACTTATCATATACAAAAAGAAATTTTATTTATTATTACGCATTTACCTTTGATGAGATTAAGGGTTTACCTTTAATTTCAAATGATTATATCATATACTATGACTCCCCTGATGGTAACAACACCATGACTAACGAAATTATATTTTCAAATGTAAAATTGAGTCGTCTGGCAGAATTAATAAAACACACTGAAAACATGGGATTTATAAAATACTATGATAAGTATTGGAAAGATGAACGCTGGCGTAAAGATAATACCATTATAAGTATAAAACAAAATGGTACTGAACGTACCATTTTGTTTTTAGTTGAGAAGAACTAAAAGACATTATCTTCTCTTATACCCAAGAAACTTCAAGATGCAGTTTTTAACACCTGAAAATGGTCGTTAATTCTAGACATCAGCGAGTTCGCTATATCAGGTAGCATTGTGGTGAAAAATTTGAATAAATGTATCTGTTTTTCTGCATCGAATTTATGAGGGATACCACAAGGTTTTTTATAAGAAAAACCCTGACGGTGTAGCCATTTATTGCTTAAATTAGAAACGATAGCCGACGCTTATATTGAAGCCATTGGTGGAAATTTTATATTTATCTCCACCGTCTTTGATATCAAAGCGGCTGCCTTCATAACCGGCTGTAATTGATGTATTCGTTGTTGGGTTTATAATAAGTCCGGCTCCCCAACCTAAGGCGTTTTCATTTATCTTTCCATTTATATTATTATCGCTATCGGACCATTTCAGGTTCATTCTGGATAATCCTACCTGACTGTATAAACTAATATAATCGTTAATTCTATAAGTTGGGCCAGTCATCAAAGAATAATACTTAGTATCAATTTTTTGGCGTTCTGCTGTTTCCTTTTCATCTCCTTTAGTAAAGGTAAATGATGATAACACGCCCCATTGATCATCCAATTCATATCGGTAACTCAGGGTCGCGCCATTTAGCGCTTTAATGTCTTGTGGTTTCATATAGGCATACCCGATAGAAGCTGTATGTTGTTCAGCTTGAGCAGGTAAAGTTATTGCAAATACAGAAAAAATAGCGCCACAGCTTAGTAAAAGTTTTTGCATTTAATTACACTCTATATAATTTACAAGTAAAATAATTTATAACTATTTTAATGACTTTCTTGCCAACGGCTATAATAAATATCATAACTTAGACTTTTAGTATATATTTTTTTGGTGAATTTTATATTTTATACGTGATTAACTAACCATTATTATTTTTTCCTGGTGGATAGCAGCAGAGAAGGATGACTTTAATTATCATAAATAATTTTTTTATTGTTGTAATGTTCATCAATTATTAACTGAAAATTCTTTCCTCTTTTCTTGTCAATGAATGAGCTATATTAAAAATTCTTTATTTTTATATAATCAAATAAGGAATTATTTAGGAACATTAAAAGAGTATTAAGCATTTATAGATTAAAAGTATTGAGGTGGTTTTATTGAAGTTGAAATGAGTAAGGCGTAAATAGAAACACTTTATTTAGTTATCTAATAAAATATTTTTTCATTGGATTAAGTTAAATTAATTTTTTATATATAAATCAAATGATTATATTGTTTTATTAACTGCATAAGATGTGATTTATATCTATGAAGTGTTAATGTACATTAGTTTGAATGAAAAAATTGTTTTTTATTTTTGTGGCCTATCCATGGCCATGATACACAGTTTAATTAATATCTTCATCATCATTATTAGATGAAATGAGATCTAAGATAGTAATAGAAACAGGGACTTTTCCTAGAGTTTTTAATAAATTTCTCATAATGTACTCTCCTTTACCTTAACTTTTTTTCCTAAAATTATCGTCATTTTTTACGTAATAAAAAGAATCTAAGATAATCCCTGCAATTCTTAGTATATTTTCTGGTGATACTTTGATGTAGATGATTAAATTAATGTTATGTTGATTCTGTTGTTGGTAAACAGACAAATCTATTCTTGTCTAAATGCAAATAATGTGACTTATATCTACATTAATAATGTGTTAATACGTACTGAATTGAATGAAAAATAGTCTGACATGGCAGTTTATGGGGAAACAATTCTTGCGGGGATATTTATATGCCCGTTTCATGGCTCCCACATACTGTATCGGAAAATGTGAAAACCCAAAAACTAATCGTTAACAGCAAAATCGCCTCCTTTCCCTTTGTCTTGAAGGAGGGGGTTTTTTGGAGGCAGACTGATGATTGGCTATATTTTTATTCGTTTATGGTTGATTTCAGCCATTGAATAAATGCATTGACTTTCTCATTCTGTTGTTGGGGTAGGGTACAGGTATAGTAATACTGTTTGCATAGCACTTCGGTGTTGGGAAATGGCGCGACTAATTCGTTATTTTCAATTTTTTCCCAAATCATATTTTTTCTTCCCATTGCAACACCCGCGTGGTGCATTGCAGCGACGGCAGCTAAGTCAGAGCGATCGAAGACTATACATTTTTGTGATGGGTCCAGTGTAATGTCAAAGCGTTCTGTCCAAGTGTCCCATTCTTTGGTATCAGAATCGTAGCTCCATGCTTGTTTATCATGCAATAGTGTACAATATTGCAGATTATCGATATTTCCCATCAGGTTATGCTTTTCTGCATATTGTAGACTACAGACTGGAGTAATGTATTCACTCATCAGGTATTGATGTGATAGCTCATTAGACATAATATCATCAAAGTAAATCGCAAGATCGATACCATAACCGCGGAAATTCACATTTTCGTTACCGACCAGAATGTTCAAATTGATGGACGGATATAGTTGATTAAAAGTAGCCAATTTGGGAACTAACCAGCATTGAGTAAAAGTAGGGCGGGAGTAAATAGTCAGATTACCCGATAACTCCTGATTTTTTATTTCCAGAATTTCCTGATTCAAATGCTCCAGAGTTGATTTAATTGTCCAAAATAAACGCTTTCCTTCACAAGTTAATTCAATCTTTCTGTGAAAACGTTGGAAAAGTTTGAACCCCAGTTCTTGTTCCAGTGAACTGATTCGATGGCTGACTGCACTGGCGCTGATAGCTAGCTCATCAGCAGCCAGAGCAAAAGAGCAGTGACGGGCCGCTATCTCAAATGTATGCAGTTTTGATAACTGGTTTCCATTGAGTAGCTTATTTACAACCATGAAATTATCATCTGTGTACATATTTATGATGTTTCTGTTTCGTCGACGACGGGATAATGCAACCGTATCATTAAGGCGGTATGTTTCAGATAGTTTTAGTGATTTAAATCTCAAATAAAGTGAAAAATTTGATCTGCATCACTGAATTGGCTCAATCTGGCTCATGCATGACTATGTATTAATCATTTGTCAAAAATTGAATATTCATATTCAATAGTAAAAATGCATGTGATGAGCAGAGGCTAACTGTGAGGAATGATTGAATGGATTCACAACCTTGGGTGATAGGTACGTTACTCACAAGTATTGTGCTAATTGTATTTACGATAATTAAATTAAAAATTCACCCTTTTTTAGCGCTATTGTTGGCAAGTTTTTATGTCGGTGCATTGATGGGAATGAACCCTGTTGAGATGGTAAGTGCCATTGAGAAGGGGATTGGTGGTACGCTGGGTTTTTTGGCTGCGGTGATTGGTTTGGGAACTATTCTTGGTAAGATGATGGAGATATCCGGCGCAGCAGAGCGCATTGGTATCACATTGCAAAAATGCCGATGGCTTTCACCAGACATCATTATGGTACTGATTGGTCTGGTTTGTGGTATTACGCTGTTTGTTGAAGTGGGAGTAGTATTGTTAATCCCACTGGCCTTTTCTATTGCCAGGAAAACCAACACATCACTGTTGAAATTAGCGATCCCATTATGCACAGCGTTGATGGCGGTTCACTGTATTGTTCCTCCACACCCGGCCGCATTATTTGTGACGGATAAACTGGGTGCGGATATTGGTTCAGTCATTGTTTATGGGCTGGTAGTTGCTCTGTTTGCTGCTTTAATTAGCGGCCCATTATTCCAGAAACTTCTCGGTAGCCGTCTGCCTTTTAAATCGGTTTCGGCTGAATTTTCTGAAATTAAAGTTCACAAGGAAGAAGATTTACCCTCTTTAGGCATGACATTATTTACTGTGTTATTGCCAATTGGTTTAATGCTGATTAAAACGGCTGCCGAATTAAATATGGAAAAAGGCACCACTTTTTATACGGTGTTGGAATTTATCGGCAACCCTATTACAGCCATGTTTATTGCCGCGTTTGTTGCCTATTACACTTTGGGCATCAGGCAAAATATGGGCATGAGTACACTGTTGACGAAGACAGAAGATTGTTTCTCCTCTATCGCTAATATCTTATTGATTATCGGCGCAGGCGGAGCATTCAATTGCATTCTGAAAGCAAGTGGGCTTAGTGATACGCTGGCCGTTATTTTGTCGGGCCTGGATATGAATCCAATTTTTTTATCTTGGTTGGTTGCTATTATTTTGCATGCAGCGGTTGGTTCAGCAACTGTAGCAATGATGGGTGCAACAGCGATTGTTTCACCAATATTGCCGTTATATCCGGATATCAGCCCTGAAATTATTGCGTTAGCTATTGGTTCCGGAGCTATCGGCTGTACTATTGTAACTGATTCGCTGTTTTGGTTGGTTAAGCAGTATTGTGGTGCAACGCTCAGTGAAACTTTTAAATACTATACAACCGCAACATTTATTGCATCTATTGTTGCGTTGGCTGGGACATTTCTTCTTTCTACCATCGTGTAATGAGAGGGAAGAATAGTTCAGCCTTGAAAAATAAGAATAAGAAGTGCGAATGTGTCAGTACCAGGGAAGCCTATAAAATAGGCAGCTTTATAGCTAAAATAATAAAAAATAAATAGTAACCGTAGTAATCAAAATAAGGGGAAGATAAAAAATAGATAAACTGTGATGTGCTGATGTTTTGTAGAAAATCGTAGTAAACATAACATATTGAATATAATAATTTTAATAATTAAAAAAGTAAGAGTTTTTTTATATACCAGGGAAACACCAATCTTGGGTTAACACATAAATGAAAAGTACTGAAATTCAACAATTACTAAATGAGTATCCGTTAGTAAAAAATTTAATGGAATTGGAGGAAATATTTTGGTTTAACCCTTGTAACACTACTTTTAAAGAGGGATTACCTTTCGTGGGTTTGGATGCTAATGATGTCGGGGATGCTGAAGCACGCCTGAATCGTTTTGCACCTTATTTATGTAAAGCTTTCCCAGAAACAGAAGCCACACATGGCATTATTGAATCAGAGATAGTCGCTATTCCTGCGATGCAGAAAACACTGGAGCAACATTATGGTGTGGATATCGCAGGAAAAGTTTTGCTCAAAAAAGATAGTCACTTGCCCATTTCTGGTTCGATTAAAGCCCGTGGTGGAATTTATGAAGTATTAACTCACGCGGAAAAATTAGCATTACAAGCTGGTTTGCTTTCTGAAGATGATGATTACAGCAAACTGTTTTCAGAAGAGTTCAGGCAGTTTTTTAATCAATACAGCATTGCGGTAGGTTCCACCGGTAATTTGGGGTTATCCATAGGTATTATCAGTGCGAAGCTGGGTTTTAATGTCAGTGTGCACATGTCTGCCGATGCCCGTGAATGGAAAAAGCAAAAGCTACGTTCACATGGGGTTAATGTCGTGGAATATCAACAAGATTATGGGGTGGCCGTGGCCCAGGGCCGTAAAGAAGCGGAATCTAATCCCAATTGTTTCTTTATCGACGATGAAAACTCCCAAACGTTATTTCTGGGGTATTCTGTAGCGGGGGCACGGGTAAAAGCGCAGCTTGAGCAAATGAATATGGTCGTTGATGAAGATCATCCGTTATTCGTTTATCTGCCATGCGGTGTTGGTGGTGGTCCTGGCGGTGTCGCGTTCGGATTAAAACTGGCTTTTGGTGATCATGCGCATTGCATTTTTGCTGAACCCACCCATTCCCCCTGTATGTTGTTGGGTGTATATACCGGTCTGCACGACAATATTTGTGTACAGGATATTGGTATCGACAATATTACTGCTGCTGATGGTCTTGCGGTAGGAAGGGCTTCCGGCTTTGTTGGGCGTGCTATGGAACGTTTGCTGGATGGTTTTTATACCGTTCATGATCAGGAAATGTATAATCTGTTGGGCTTACTTAATCGTGATGAGGGTATCCGATTGGAGCCTTCGGCGTTAGTTGGGATGGCTGGCCCTGCTCGTGTTAGCGGAAACCTTGATTACCTGAATAGTAAAAACCTTTCGGTGGACAAAATGAAGCAGGCTACACATCTGGTTTGGGCAACCGGCGGTGGTATGGTGCCTGATGATGAAATGACAAAATACCTGGATGCAGCCAAAATCTAATCGTTTAGTTTCCTACTCTCTCTGAAAAGTCATCTTCTTAATGTTTTTCCAGTTATATTCCCGCGTATTTGGCGGGAATATATCAGTACACTTGTTGCTTACATCAAACATTTTTGTAATTAAATGAATGTTTTCCTGAGTATTTCCACAACGGTTCCCAGTAGGATTTTATGAAAGTTTTCACCGCATCTTCTCCCTCAATAAGATAGTTGAACTCCGAAAGATAACCCGGATAGAGATTATCAGAACCAACCACGTAGAGTTCATCATCAATTATTGTTACTTTTGCATGATTCCCAGGAGCAGGGGGAACTTTGGGATATACCGGACCACTTGCTTTAATTAAGGATCGGAATGGGCGTCCTATCGCACCTATTTGTGGAGGTCTTTCAGAAAGAGACGGTTCTTTTAGCGTAGCGGTATAAGAATTTTCATCTGGGGTTGGCCATTTGTATGTAGTACCTTCAATCAAAAGATCTTCAGGGACTTTGTCTGTAAAGAAAAAAGGGGCAACCTCTATTCTTTTCAGTGCGGCTTGCCTGATTCCATCCGGATCTTCTAGCTTCTTATCGGTATGCTCATCATGTGTTAAATAGTATTTAAATATTTCAAACGTTCTTTTGGCTCCAGAACCAAAAGAATATTGATCACCAGCAGCACCTGCTGCTGCATCAAGTGGCGATACAACAATTTGAACTTCCAGCTCGGGGTTGGAAAGAAGTGCTTCGATCAACCATCGGCACACATGATGATCTCGCCATTGTTTTTTCCATGCACTGACAAGATCCTGTTGGGACATGCGAATTTTCTTCTTTGCATTCTTTATTATAAACTCTTTCATTATTTCAGAGCCTTTTTTATAATCCGTTCGCATATCAGGCCCAGACCAATATTTACCTACGGATAATATCCTGCTTGTTTTCTTATATTCTGGGTCCTTAGGTGGATTTTTTAGGTTCTCTTCTTCTTTTCTATCGATATATTCAGTAACGCGCTCTTTTTTTAATGGATCTTCCGGACTTCCCACAAGACCATTTGCATTAACCCATCTATTTTCATCTATATCAAAGAATTCTTTAGTTAAGAGGTCTGTATCTGTTTCCCACATGTTATTTAAAAATAATTGTGAGCTTAATGATGCTGTTCCTATAACTTTAACAGAGACATCATGAACTGGAGGGTAATTTCTAAAAAGATCCATATTTAAATTATGGCCGCCGACAAATGACTCAATTCCATCAACTGCGATAATTTTTGTATGATTCCATGTCATTCTGGTATCATCTTCTGGAAACATTTCCTCTGGTAGTACTTTTTTCTCTAATGATACTTTGAGTCCGTCTACTATCCTGTAAAACCGACCAATCCATATTTCAGGTATACACTCCCAATGATCTCTCCTTTCTTGAATTAATTTAATAATATCATTCTTCAATGCCAAATATTCAGGGGTACCTTCAAAGTATGAATTCACACCGTTTAACAAAGATGTCGGTGTTTGAGCGAATAAGAACCTTATCTGAGTTCTGTCCTTCCTGTTGATTTTTTTGGTAAATGCGCTATCAATAGCTGATAGGATAACTTTTCTCCACTCTGCATCCGGGGCATTTAAGGAGGAAATATCACAGCGATAACGCATGTTTTCCAGAATGCTTACAATAGCATCTTCAAATTCCGCTGCCCTTTTAACAGCCTGTGGCATTATCTCTTTTCCAAAAGGAAGCCCCCATATTTTGGGAGTATCAAATATTTTTACATAGTTGATTCCACTTGTTTTATTAAAGTAACCGTCCAGTTTTTTTTGTAAATCATCTAATAAATTCATATGGTTATCCTCCTCGTAACAATTTTCTTACATATCAATCGACAACCTGCCAGCATCAGGCAAGCCATTTGTAATCATAGCTAATTTTTGAGGGGGGAGTGCTAAAAAAGATAAAATTGGGTTGGCATACAACTGCTCATCTGAGTCAATAGTCCGGAGAGGTTCTGCCGGTCATGACGCCGTGAATTTCAGCTATTTGAGAATTACAGTTAATGTGAGTCAAAAATCACGATAAACGTGGACTCAAACGCAGGTTATTAATTGTTGTGTCATAGCACTATCATCTGGCAGATATCCTGACATCTGATATCAGATCCCTCTTGTTTAATGTAACTGTGTAAGTTACATTAATTCATATCGGCGGATCCCCTGTTACTAAGGGTTTGAGAATGAATACATTCCCTGACCGATGTTGTTTGCTGGTGGTATTACCTGGTTATGTACCTAGTAATGATTTACAACGAAGTGCATTTATTTAGTCTATATGAGAGAAAAAATATGCCTACACTTTTTGACCCAATTCGCATTGGTGATCTTGACTTGCCGAATCGTATCATTATGGCGCCTCTGACACGTAGCCGTGCAGTGGGAGAAGGACGTATCCCCAATGCTCTGATGGTGGAATATTATGTTCAGCGCGTATCTGCTGGTTTGATTATCAGTGAAGCGACTTCAGTGACGCCACAGGGTGTGGGTTACGCTGATACTCCTGGCATTTGGTCAGACGAACAAGTTGCTGGGTGGCGGTTAGTGACGGATGCGGTACATGCTGCCGGTGGGCGTATTTTCATGCAGCTTTGGCATGTGGGGCGGGTATCGGATCCCATTTTTCTTAATGGAGAACAACCAGTGGCCCCAAGTGCGATTGCAGTTGATGGTCATGTCAGCTTATTACGCCCAAAACGCCCCTTTGTGGTTCCTCGGGCTCTGGAATCTGATGAAATTCCCGGCATTGTTGAGATGTTCAGACGCGGAGCGGAAAATGCGAAGGTGGCAGGATTTGATGGCGTGGAAATACATGGCGCCAATGGCTATTTGCTCGATCAATTTTTGCAAGATAATGCTAATCAGCGTACGGATCAGTACGGCGGTTCAGTAGAAAACCGGGCCCGGTTGCTGCTTGAAGTAACAGATGCTTGTATTTCAGTCTGGGGAGCATCTCGCGTTGGTATGCATTTGTCACCACGTGGTGGTTATTACTCCATGGCGGATTCCAATCCTATGGTGACTTTCGGATATGTCGCGCGTGAACTGGGTAAACGTGGCATTGCTTTCATTTTCTCGCGTGATCCTGTTATTGACGGTGATCTAGGCAAGATGATAAAAGAAGCCTTTGGGTCAACCTATATTGCCAATGAGGGGCTGACAAGAGAGAGTGCTACACAAGCGCTTGCTGACGGTAGGGCTGATGCGGTGGCTTTCGGTCACTTTTTCATCTCTAATCCAGACTTACCTTATCGGCTTTTAGTTGCAGCGCCATTTAACGAACAACAACCGGAAACCTTTATGGTGCCTGGGCCTGTGGGCTATACCGATTATCCTGTGCTTACCTAGGTAAGGGGATATCTTACCCGCAATGGATAGCCTAAGATGAAAGATGTTCGGGTTATTTTCCGGGGATGTAAATTAAAAGTTCTATAGAATTTTTACTGAACATCCCAGAATATCAGGTCGGCTCGTTTGACCAGAGGCGACCTTATTATCAACGTGGGGTAATTTGAAGGAGAAGTATCAATGTCAGATTCATTAAATATATCTATTGTTCGTCGTTTTTACGATTCTATGGGTGATGTCGATATTCTTCGCCAGATCATGGGGAGTGATGTTGTTTGGGATATTACCGAAGGTTCCCGATATAGTGGGATTTATGAAGGCATTGAAGACATATTAAACAATTTTTTTGTGCCGCTTTTTAACGATACTGATGAATTCGTTGCAGATGGCTCTGAATATTTCGAGTCAGGTGATCATGTCATTGTGTTGGGGAATTACTTGGGACGAATAAAGAAAGGCAAACGATTTATTGCTCGTTTTGTTCACATATGGACAGTACGGGATGGTCAGTTAATTAAATTACAGCAGGTTGCCGATACTCTTCAGATTGAACGCGCCCATGCAGATCGTATTTAACCTGATATATCAAGCTCGTCGCACTAGCTAAACCAGATAATGATATGTGGTGACAGATCGGGAGGAGCAGGAATGTTAATCAGACAGATTGACATCCTGAATTTCACTATTTACTATGCGGCGAAGTTAGTGACATATCATATAACTTTTTTCTTATTTTCTGCTATTCTCAATGACATCCTTAAGATATACAGGGTTTTCCAGTGCCGACATCTACCCGTTTTGCCGTGGCTATTCATATTCTCACTGATATTGCGCTTCATCATGGTCAAGCTGTACGCTCCGAAGATATCGCAAAAAGTGTGAATACTAATCCGACTGTCGTTCGCCGGCTTTTGGGTGCCCTTGCCGAAGCCGGGTTGACCTATTCGCAAATGGGTCAGGGCGGGGGAGCGTTACTGGCTCGGCCACCGGAGCAGGTCTCATTGCTGGATGTTTATCGTACAGTTGAAGATCCATTATATTTCACGTTACACCGTTCCAAACCCAATCCCAAATGTTATATCGGACATAATATCACTCCGGTTTTAGAAGATGAGTTCTTGCGTATTACCTGTGTATTGGAAGCTACCCTGGCTGAAACGACAATTGCTGACATAGTTAATCGGGTTGAAGATTGCGCGGGTTTTCCTTTTAAGCCACATGATCTAAGTTGTCGGCAGATTAAATAATTAGCGCTTTTATAGGCTCTTGTGGCAGTTTACTGGGATTTTCAACTCCGTTAAGTACTTTGTCTTGGTTCAAACTTATACGAAAACAGATGATATTGATTATTTTGATATTCTGGCTCATCTTCATCCTGTTTATTAAGCAGTTTTACCAGCCATTTTCCTGTGTCCTTTCCTATTTTGGGATAGTCAATGCGGATTGATGTCAGTGTTGGCTGTGTGTGATCGCAGTTATCAGAGCCTTCCAGGCAGGCAACAGCCAGATCAGCCGGTATTTTAAGCAGACGACGCTGACATTCAAACATGACTCCTAAGGCAATCACTTCATGGCTGCAAATCACGCCTTGCAATTCCGGTTGACGTAATAACATTTCAGCGATTGCCTGACAACCAAATTGCATACTGGCAGCATCCGGTGTCGTGATATTTTGGTCTGTGTTCTGATAGTGATGCAACATGGCTTTATTCCAGCCATTAATTTGCTGATTTTGCAAACGATTATCCATCTGTGCGCCAATATAACCAATATGCTTCCGGCCTTTATTCAGCATATGTTCAGTCAGGGTATAAGCTGCTGCGGAAAAATCCGTTTCTATATTGATTGTTGTTTGTTGTTGATGAGATCCCGCGACATTGATAATCGGGATATTGATATGAGAAATGTTGTTATAGATTTTATCTACCAGTTGAGAACCGAAGATAACCAATGCAGCTGCGTTGCTTTGCAGCAATGTCATGATAATTTCGGCTTCTTTATTGCGGTTATATTCATGACATCCGAGTAAAACTTGGAAGGCATGTTTATTCAGCACCTGTTGCAGGGATTGTATAAATGTGGCGCTGGCTCTATCTGTCAGAGATGGAACAAGAACCGCGATAATATTGCTTTGGCCTGAGGCAAGTACGCCGGCAGCGCCATTGGGGATATAGCCTAATGCCTGTATGGCCCGTTCAATTTTTTCCCGTAATTTATCCGATACCATTTCTGGCGTTCTCAATGCACGAGAAACCGTCATTGAACCGACGCCGGCATACTTAGCAACATCTTGTAATGTTACTCGCCCTGTATTACGGCGTTTTCGTGTCTTTTCCATCAATATTTTTCTTTTTTTAACTAACGGCTATGAATTTGACGGTGGGATTCTACCTTATCTCAGGCAAGTCGTGGGAAAAAACCATGACGTGTTTTTTACATTCAGGTAAATCGATCAGGTAACAAATGATAGTGCTATCACAATAATGAATTGCAATGATAGATAGCGCTACCATTTGTGACTAATATCACTGGGTAGAAAACCGGGGATAGAAAGCGGAATGTAATTTCAGGAGAAGCTGATGCTAAAAACTTTACTCACCAGTGATGTGATCCAAATTATCTCTAACGCGAAAGACTGGCGCGAAGCTATTGCTATTGCTTGCCAGCCTCTGGTGGAGAATAGTTCAATCTCACTGCGTTATATTGATGCTATTTATTGCTCTCATGAGGCCATTGGGCCCTATTACGTTGTTGGCCCGGGAATTGCCATGCCACATGCCAGACCTGAGGAAGGTGTCAATAAGCTGTCTTTAGCATTAACCGTTATTAGTAAAGGTGTTGAGTTTGGTTCTGAAGAAAATGATCCGGTCAAACTGTTGATTGTCTTGGCCGCGATTGACAGCAATAGCCATATTGAAGTGATTTCTCAACTTGCTGCACTATTTGATAATCAACAAGATACAGCGTTGCTGATGGAGGCTAAAAGTAAAGAAGAGATTCTTGCTGTTATTAACAGATACTAATTCGTTATTTTTTTGCTATGGGAAAACAGTATGAAAATTACAGTCGTTTGTGGAAATGGGCTAGGTACCAGCCTGATGATGGAAATGAGCATTAAAAATATTCTGAAAGAGATGGGGATAGATGCCAGCGTTGATCATGTTGATCTGGGTTCAGCAAAAGCAACTCAAAGCGATATTTTTGTTGGTACTAAAGATATTGCAGAACAACTGGTTGCTCAGGCAGTTGATGGCAAAATTGTTGCGCTGGACAATATGGTGGATAAAGCTGCAATGAAAGCGCGTCTGTCCGTGGCGTTAGCCGAATTTGGTGCGTTGTAACCGGAGGCTGTCATGGAATTCTTCCATTTTCTGATGAGTGATGTATTGTCAGAACCTGCGATTTTAGTGGGATTTATCGCGCTTATTGGTCTGGTCGCGCAAAAAAAGCCGGTGACTGAATGTATCAAAGGTACCATAAAAACCATTATGGGTTTTGTGATCTTGGGGGCTGGGGCCGGATTAATTGTCTCTTCATTGGGAGACTTTGCTGCAATTTTCCAACATGCTTTTGGCATTCAGGGGGTAGTGCCAAACAACGAAGCGATTGTTGCCATTGCGCAGAAAAGTTTTGGCAAAGAAATGGCAATGATTATGTTCTTTGCTATGGTGATCAATATCTTGATTGCCCGTTTTACCCCGTGGAAATTCATCTTCCTGACAGGGCATCACACACTATTTATGTCCATGATGGCCGCGGTCATTCTGGCAACCGCAGGGATCAACGGAACTATGTTGGTGGTTATTGGTTCTGTGGTTGTTGGGATTGCTATGGTTTTCTTTCCGGCGATCGCTCATCAGTATATGAAGAAAGTGACAGGTTCCGACGACGTTGCCATTGGGCATTTTTCCACGCTCTCCTATGTTTTGTCCGGTTTTATTGGCAGTAAACTGGGTAACAAAGAGCACTCAACGGAAGAGATGAATGTACCGAAAAGCTTGCTGTTCCTGCGTGATACACCAGTTGCTATCTCTTTCACGATGGCAATTATTTTCATGGTCACTTGCTTGTTTGCTGGTGGTGATTTTGTGAGAGAAGTCAGTGGCGGAAAAAATGGGTTTATGTTTTCGCTAATGCAATCTATTACCTTTGCCGCAGGTGTATATATCATACTGCAAGGTGTGAGAATGGTGATTGCAGAAATTGTCCCCGCGTTTAAAGGAATTTCTGACAAATTAGTTCCGAATGCTAAACCTGCTTTGGATTGTCCGGTTGTATTCCCTTACGCGCCTAATGCGGTATTAGTTGGTTTCCTGAGCAGTTTTATTGCCGGTATCATCGGTATGTTTATATTGTATATATTGGGTATGACGGTAATTATTCCCGGTGTTGTACCACATTTCTTCGTTGGAGCTGCGGCTGGGGTTTTCGGTAATGCGACGGGCGGTCGCAGAGGTGCTATTCTCGGTGCTTTTGCTCAAGGCTTGCTGATAACTTTTCTGCCTGTATTCCTGTTACCTGTTTTGGGGGATATCGGTATTGCTAACACGACATTCAGTGACGCTGATTTTGGCGTATTGGGAATTCTGTTGGGAGTTATTGTTCGTTGATTGAAATATCGGGATTTTGGGGTTGATACAGAGTTACAGATGCCCTGTCTCGATCTCTTTTACCTAAAATATTAATGCAAACCATTTGACCATAATAAGCATTCAATCAATGCTGATGCTGGTCGAATGGTTTCTTAGTTTTCTAAAAGTCTTTAACAAAAGAAACGAGGGAGTAAACATTCAGAAAAGTGATGATTTAGTCTCGTATTAAGCCCTTTATTTTTATTTATAAAATTGTTTTCCATATATCAGGTTAAGGGGAATTTTAAACACAACGCAGGTTAATTAAACAAGCAAACATAAACATATAATAAAATCAATTACTTATAATAAAATATGGCCTATAGACTGAAGGTATTTGGTGGGAATATAAAGATCATAACCATTCTCTTTGCAAAGTGTTCTTAATTCAATAGCTGAGTTAACTGATAGTTTCTCATAGATACTTTCGAAATATTTTTCCACAGTGCGATATGAAATTTTCATTTCGTCAGCAATATACTTATTGCTGACGCCACGGCAGAATAAAAAAATTATTACCCATTCTTTCTCTTTCAAAATATCGTTTGGTGGCTGAAATATAATCGATATAGGAATATCATTCTCCATATAATGAGACACGGTAAAGTTATGTATTTCTCTGGCGTGAGAAATTACGCCAATACACTGATTATTTTCATCCATTAGTGGGTATTTATTACAAAAATAGGATATAAATTGTTCGTTTTTGTTTGGAGAATAAGTGGTAAGAGATGATATTCGCTGCATATACTGTAAGACCTTACGATCATGTTCCTCAAAAAGGTGAGTAAATTTATTAACTGGTGTTAGTAATTCTTTATCGGTATATCCGATAACATTAAAATTTTCAGCTAAGTTATTGAATTTAAGAAATATTGCATTTGCATAAATAAAACGGAATTCCTTATCTTTTACAAACCACGGTTCTGAGCTTTTATCCCACATATTAGTTAACTGAGGAGTAATAAAAGGGACTTTTTTACATCCTGATTGACTCATATTTGACCTTTATAACATTATTACCTTATAAAAATTTGAATAAATAGACGACATTTATAAGTAAGACAATAAAAACCTTTTTGGTGCATAGAGATCAAAACTATTTAGCCGGCAATATTCCTCCAGTTGTGAATCTGAACTAACGTCCAATTTATCATAAATCTTTTTTATGTATCTATCTATGGTTTTATCAGCAATATTAAGTAATTTGCTGATTTGTTTCCTGCTATATTTTTGCAGAAAAAGGAAGACTACCTCCCATTCTCGCTCAGTAAGGAGGTGAGTTGGCGATTGAAATATAATAGAAGCGGGTAGTTTGTTATGGAATAGCCGAGTTAGTGAGTTATCCTGAACTTTCCAGGCATGGAGAAGGATGCCGATACATTCGTTTTTATCATCATAGAGTGGAAATTTTTCCTGGAAATAAGATGATAGAACTTTATCTCGTCCAAATACATGTGTTTCTAATGATAAAACACTTTCTTCATTTTCTATTACTTTTAAATCATGTTTAATAAAATCTTCGGAAAATTCATTGCCTTTCCAGGGAATATCACTATCATATTTACCTTCATAATCATAATTGTTGTCTATATTCTGAAGTTTAATTAATGCATCATTACCATAGAGAAAAGAGGAAGATTTATCTTTTATTCCCCACGGCTCGTTGCTGATTTCCAAGGTGTTTATTATTTGTAACGAAATAGTCGAATTTTTTCTAGTCATATTTATTTTTATATAATATATTATGAATATTCTGTGCTCAGCATTAATTTCTCACTGATACTTTTTTCATCTAATGAGCGAAGGGTGAGAAAAAGAACTTCCCACTAGTTTGTGTCAATGTTTCCATTGAAGTTACTTTTCGCATAGTTTGAATAATTTTTTGATCCTGATGGTAATATTCTTCTTCATATTCTGCAATAGGCGAGGGTGATTCATCTGTTGAAATCCTTGTAATATCAAAGTTTTCAGGTAAATTGAGTCGTTGGTAAAAGGCAGGATTGACATAGATAAATTTTGACTGGCAATCTTTAGCTCTCCAAGGTTCATTACTTCTTTCCCACATGTAAACTAATTGCGGAGTGATATTATTTGGTTTGCTTCTTATATTTGACATGGCAACTCCTTAATTATCATTTAAGTAATTATTGGAAGCGTTTTTAATGATTCTAATTAAAATAACCTGATTATATAACATATTGCAATAGTTAGTTCGTTAAAAAATAAGATTTTTTATTTTTACCTGTACGTGTTAATTAAATGATTTATTATTTGATGTAAAAATACTTTTATGCAGGGGATATAGCCATTGGTACTTTTGACGAAAAAAACTCATGTCAGGTTGCGCTATACTGAGATGGCGGATCAGGAGATCAATTGTTCGGTTTGCTGAAATCAACACGGGACCGGTATGAAGATTTATCGGGGTTCTGCAACACAACAATGATTGTTTTCAATAACCTATTCCTTGGCATAGATATCATTAGACAGATTAAGAATAGCTGTAGGGTAGGATGAAACTGTATCTATCTTATTGTTTTAAATGAAAAATAAAAGAGAAAATAACATGTGGCCTTTAAACGTGCGAGTACACTCGCAAATTATATTTTTGCGTAAATAATTAGCTGAAAAGGGGGATAATGAGTCATAATGTATGGGTTTTAAAGATACCACTTGGCAGTGAAGGGCATTATTATGGCGACATGGGTAAAATTGGACAACGATTTAAAAAATCTAATTTCGTATCTGGCTGGTGTACTGCATCGTTTTGCACAAAGGAACATGTGTTAGTGTGACCAGCCAGTCATGTTTGTTGCCCGCCGGATTTCTCTGGCAGAGAAATAGAGAGATGGAACGTTTATCGACAGCTGACATGTATTACTACATCAACATCCTTCCTTGTGATTTGAACCAAAAATCAATCTGGCACAGATCCTTTTGTTAAAATGGTTGTTGAGCCTATCGCAGTGATTTTTGTTGATATTTTAAGCCAATATGACTCATTTGTTGAGGGACGGTTAATTGAATCACTATTTTTCTTTTTATTGTGTGATGGTAAGAATAGGGGAGGGCCACCGGAGAAAGACATTGAAAACTTATCTATTACACAGCTTGAACATGGATCAGGCACAGCAAAAGCAGTTTCGTTTAGTCATCTGCCGCCATCTTGGTGCAGATTTAGCTACTATGGGGGATTTAGGGTTGGTTCCGGGTCTTAATCAGTTACAGATAACGCAGTGTGTTCAATGCGTTAAGGCAAAGAATATTTGGGATAGACCATAATGGGTCAACGAAAACATCTGACGCAACGCGAAGTGGAAAGTATGCTGGAAGTAGCAAAAGAGAGCGCTAATCCGGAGCGCGACTATTGTCTGGTATATATGAGTTTTGTTCATGGCTTACGTGTTAGTGAAGCTAGGTATCTACGGTTATCCGATCTGGATTTGGAAGATGGAAGTTTGTACATCCGGCGTTTGAAAGGTGGATTTTGTACAAATCATCCTCTCTTGGGCTATGAAATTCGGGCGATCAAGGCCTGGCTCAAAGTGCGTAAAACCTTTCAGGGTGCGGACAGCGATTGGTTATTTTTGTCACGTTATGGGAACCCGTTGACTCGCCAGCGCATTTATCAAATTATTAGCCAGTTAGGGCAACGGGCTAATATTTCTATAAATTCGCACCCGCACATGTTGCGGCATGCCTGCGGTTTTGCTCTTGCAGATAGGGGGGTGGATACCCGGCTGATACAAGATTATCTTGGACACAGTAATATTCGCCACACAGTGCGGTATACCGCCAGTAATGCGGAGCGTTTTCACGGTGTTTGGAGTATAAAAAGAAACCGGCATCGGGAATTACACTTCGATTATGTTCCAAAGGCTTCCGCCTGTTCAGTTGAATAAGTGGCTCTGATGTATGCGCCTGTTAAGGCGCATACATAAAAACAATGTTAATTAATATTGCCGACAATACTGGCGAGTATGTTTTCATATTTATCATGGCCAATTTTCCTGATGAGATTACTTTATATATTGGTAATCAGTGGTTGGATATTGCTCATTGAGCATCTGCAAATAGTCCCCACAGGTCATGTTGCTGATGTCATCGCCGTTTTTTAAATGTGTTTTCAGCCAATGAATAATCTGTTCCTGTAATTTCCCTCGTGGCTTATCCAGCTTTATTGCTAGCTTACCGTGGTTTTCCCATAAATTATCACCAATCACAGATGCCATCCCTTGCAGGGCGTAATCGGAATGATGCCAGGCATGCAGTAAATGACTACCCAGAACGAAGGGCTGTTCACTGCCGCTGTGACCACAATTTTCAGGACGTGAGTACCAATGAGGTTCGGGTGTATCGATCATTAACTCACTCACCGGTGTCAAAAATGCTGACCAATCGCTGATGATCATTGCCGGTAACAACTGACTGAGAATACGGGGATCCATACTGCGTAAAATCATCTGTCTTTCCCGCAATATCACCTGCTGGCGTGAACGCCAGTGATTAAGCTGTTGGGTCCATAAATCCTCACTGCGGTAAGCCCACCCCCAACTATTGTCGCTCAGGGTATGGTTATCAAGCAGATGACCGATGATTGACAGATAGCCTGACCTGGGCTGAACCAGCCAGGGGCTTTGCGCCAGCAGGTGATCCATCGGTGTACCGCTGTATAGCGGAAAAGCCTGTTCTACCCAGTCGTTTTTGTAAAAGCGACCGATTGGGTTAGGTTCTGCCAATGAATTGAGCATAAAGAAAACAGGCGGCTTATTAGGCGTGGTCAGCCATTGTTGCCAGTTTATGGACGTGTTCATTCATCCTCCTGGTTATTGATAGTTAAATTAACATCCCTCTGGGCTTGTAAGGCACAAATCGGTTTGACTGGAGATTTCACATCAGGCAGCGGTTCTACACCTTCTGGCAGTTGCAAGGATAGTCCACGCCCGGCACCGGCAGCGCCTTGCCCGACTAATAAATTTGGGGAGGTCAGAATACCGCCGGGAGTTAACCGGATAAAATGACCGCCGATTTTTAAGGTAATTTCCGACGCGGCTTCCAGCACGATTTTACCGCCGCTTTTCAGGTGCGTTTCCTGACCGCTTTCAGTGACCAGTGCTTCCCCGGTCTGTAAATGCTGACTGCCGGTAATACGGTGTGATACATCCCCATCAGTACTGTATTTACCGGAGCCGGTGATTTTCCGGTGGTCATCAGCGCGGATTTCACTGTACCGGTTATTATCGATCCGCTGTTTATGGTCGTGTTTAATATGCCAGTAGGCATCGTGCTGAATATGGGCGGTCAAATCTTTCTGCCCGTGCAGGTAAATCTCTTCCTGATCTTTGGCATCCTCAAACCGCAATTCATTAAAACCGTCACCTTTGTGAGTCTGGGTTTTAAACGTGGTGCGGGTTTTTTCAGCGGGTAAATCCAACGGTGGCCGGTTTAAGCCGTTGTAGGTGCAGCCGGTGACAATCGGCCGATCAATATCACCGTTCAGATAAGAGACGATCACCTCTTGACCGATACGGGGAACCGCCATAAAACCGTAACCGCTGCCATTCCAGCCTTGCGCAAACCGTACCCAACAAGACGCGTTTTCATCGGCTTTATCATAACGATCCCAGTGAAAATGAACGCGGATACAACCGTCTTCATTGACATAAATCTCTTCCCCGGCCGGGCCAACCACGGTTGCCACTTCATCACCATCCGCCAGCGGTTTGTAGCGATACAGCGCTCGCCAATCCTGATAGCCGGAAATAAAACTGAATTCATTATGCAGATAAGTTCCTGATCCGCCACGGGCTTCTTGCAGGGCCTGCGGACACTTGCCGTAATGATGAATGGTCACGATTTGCCAGCGGGTGTTCATGGCATCAATCGGATGCTCGTTGAGGTCAAAGATTTTACCGGGCATCAGTTTAAAACAGTTGCTTTGCCCGCTGCCGGACTGACGTTGATTCTGGACGGCCTGCTGACGGCGTTGGACAAACGGCTTCGCCTCCGCGTCTTTCTGAAAACGACCGTAGCTTTCAAAGATCGAAAACAGGGTTTCTTGCCCCTCTACACGGGGATCGATATTGGCCCGGTGTGTCAGGCGATAAGACGGGTTTTGCGGATTCCGGTCCTTATAGATCACCCGTTGCGGGGTCATGGAGACGCCCAGACGCACCTGATTAATCACATTCATTTCAGTGGCGACTTGTGCCTGCGGATTGTAAACCAACGGTAAATTGGCCGTCATGCCTAAGTGGCTGTCACTGAAAAACAGTTTGTCGTCTTCAAACCAAAAATTCAGCCCTTCCTCGGCGACTAACCGGGCAAAAAAGTCATAATCGGACTCGCGCTTTTGCGTCACATATTCGCGTGTGTAATGAAACTCATTCAGTTGGGAGTCGGCCAGAATATAGTGTTTTTTCAGCAAGCTTTTTAGGATTTCCGGGACGCTTTGCCGATGATAAATCCGGCTGTCCTGATTCAGGCTCATCCGCCAGAGCGCAGGCCGGACGGTGAGATAATAAATCGTGCGGTGAGTATGGGTATCACCCAGTACAGCCTGTGCGATAATGCCACTGACCTGACGTTGTTCAACGCCGTTGAAAACCACCCGGAACTTCACCGACTGTAATAACAGTGACTCCAGATCAATATCGGCCCGTTTACTGACCAGAGTTAAAGAGAGAGTAAACAGTTCGGATAATTCCTCCTGTAAAGAGAACTCCGCTACCGCAAATGTTTTCTCCGGCAAATCGGTAACCTGACAGAGAAAATGTAATCCATCGTTCATAGGGACTCCTTATTTCTGGTGTTAGTTGTTTAGGTAAATGAATAATATGGCTTTGGTGATGTTATTTTATTTTCCAGTAATCAATGGAATCTCTGTTTAAATCAACTCTGCCATCAGGATATTCAACTCGATTGGGTCCTTTGTTACGACCGGGAATAATGATTTTCGGCATTTTGGTTTCATCTAACTTAGGTTTAAAGGTAATTTTCCATTCAGCTCCTGGAACCAACGTTAATCGAAAGGGGCGCATACCTAATTCACCTCGTGGGAATATTCTTTTCGGGCGCTTCTCAACCATCTTCAAAACAGGGTAAATAACCGGACTGTAATCTATGATATTTAATGCTGCGGTTTCACTAAGATTTGTCTGGACTGCATCGTTGATAAAGGCAGTTAAACCTGTTCCTTCTCCTCCTTTATACATAGTGGCGTCTTTGGCCAGATGACTAACATCCGTATAACCTACCGTCACAAAGGCCCGGTCAATTTTCCATTTACACCAGCCTCCGCCATTGAAAGGTAATTTCGCCTGAAAGTGACCCGTTTGCGGATCGGCCTTCACATCCAGACGTAATCCGTGATAGGTCGGCACTTCATAAAGTGACATATCAGCATGCCACTGAGATTTAAGGCATTTTCTTGATATATATACAGCGGAAACATATGGTTTCATGTACTTCGGTGCGACGCCTTCTACCATGATCCACTGATTCTCTTTCGGGGGAGAAAGTGGCTCATTTGGGTCAGCACAGCCTGATATTAATGTAATTAACAATACTAATAAGCATTGCTTGATATTTATCATGGTCAGTTTTCCTGATGAGATTACTTTATATATCGGTAACCGACTTCTTGGGTATTGGTTTCAATGTGTCCATTTGGATATTCAACCCACTCCTTTTCTTTAGTCACGGTGATTTTCGGCATTTTGGTTTCATCCAATTTAGGCTTAAAGGTGATTTTCCATTCCGCTTCTGGAACTAACGTTAATCGAAAGGGGCGCATTCTCAATTCACCCTGTAAGAATATTCTGTTCGGACGTTTTTCAACCCTCTTCAAAACAGGGTAAATAATAGGACTGTAATTAATGGTATTCGATGCTGCCGTTTCGCTAAGATTTGTTTGAATTGCATCGTTGATAAAGGCGGTTAGACCTGTTCCTCCACCTCCTTCATATATAACAACATCTTTCATCAGATGACTAACATCGGTATAACTCACCGATACAAAGGCCCGGTCAATTTTCCATTTGCACCAGCCTCCGCCATTAAAAGGTAATTTCGCCTGAAAGTGACCCGTTTGCGGATCGGCCTTCACATCTAGACGTAATCCGTGATAGGTCGGCACCTTATAAAGGGACATGTCAGCATGCCATTGATATCTTAGGCAATTTTTTGATATATACACAGCAGACACATGGGGTTTTGTGTATTTCGGCGCGACTCCTTCTACCGAGATCCACTGATTCTTTTTCGGGGGAGAAAGTGGCTCGTTTGGGTCAGCACAGCCTGATATTAATATTACTGACAATATCAGTAAGTATTTTTTTATATTTATCATCATAAATCTTCCTCAATTCTTACCCCGTTATCCGTATAGCGTAATAAGGCCAACGGACCTTGTTCATCCTGTTGAGTGCAAATCAATGCTTGCTGCAACTGATGATCCATCTGTAAAAATAATGCATCCCGTTGCCGAATACCTTGAACAATATCGGTCCTTTCATTTAGCGTTTTTTCAAATAATTGTTCCTGATCCCGGAAAAAATGGTATTTCTCCGGTGCAACCAGTTCGGCAAGCCGTGCGCCAATATAACGAGCATATTTCAGTGAGCTGTGATCAGGGAAACCCAGCGCATCTTTTAAGGTCGGGTTTTCATTCAATGGAAACCATTTGGCTTTATCTGCCTCACTGATCTGTTGAAAAAATCTTTTCTGAATGTCCCCGGCATCTTTCAGATTATTTTTTGTTTCACGGTTTAGTGACGGAACTAAATACAGTTTTGTTTTGGTGGGTAAGGTGGTTCTGAGTCGTACATGATTACTGGGATTACGTTCTTCCAGCCATTCAATAACCAAATTGATTTTACAAAAGTGCACTATTTTTCCGTGATGCAGATAAATTTCACCGCTGTCGGTAAAATCCAGCAATTCAATCGGACTGAATAGATAACCTAGTGGCCCCCAACAACGATAAAGCCAGTTATCCAGATTTTTTTCCGGGGGCACCGCAGGAACCGGATCATCTTCATTAACATGACGGTAATGGGTGATGGCTGATAATTCCCTCACTGCACTGCATGTTAGTACTCTGGGCATCCCGTAGCTGTAAAGGCAAGGATCGAATTCTTTCAATTGGGCACAGTGCAACAATGCCAGTGCACCTCCCAGACTGTGACCACAGACAAACAATCTTCTGCTTGCGGCCAAATCCAGAATATCATCGAATACTGTTTTGGTTTTATCTCCGGGGACTGTTAACTTTTCAACTAAATTGAATGCCTCCCAAAAGCCTTTATGCACTTTGCCACTATGGATAAATCCGCTGCACAGGGCTTTATCATCACAGCCTAACCCCAAAGGCTGATACGTTGCGTCTGTCATGGCATCCGTCATACTGGCCGTGCCCTTCCAGCTAACAACTACATCACACTGGCTGGCCACATAAAACAACTGGGTATTACCTCCTACACCATCAACATTTGCTGAATCAATGAACTCCACTTTAGTATAACGTTCACTAAACGGCACATCGTAAACCACAGGTGTTGCCGATAATTTCTCCACTTTATACGGCAGTGTTGAAACATCCACCATCTGCCGATTAAAAAAATGTTTAACAGAGCCTTCAACATTGACATCCCCACCGGCATAAGCCAACACACTCATCAAACACTGGTTATACGCATTGACAATGGAATACTCTTTTTGATGATGTAGCTGCAAGACCCAGGCCCGAAACGGGCATATTTCCAAGACATACCGTTGATTTAATGGATGAACCGTGTAGCCACTTGGCTCCGGGTCTGGGAAATGATAGGGAGGCGGAATGTCTTTAGGGTCATTCCAATCCTTAATCACCGGCAACCCATCACTAATCTGCCCGATAGTCACATAATGATATTGGTGGCCTTCCGCTTCTGCTTTGGGCTTCACCACTGATGCCGCTTCACCGCGTATTTCCCGCAACGGGCGCTGTTCCATCTCATCGGCCAACGATTGGGCATGGATAGACACTATCACGGGATGAGCTGACAGGTTTTCTTCCCTGAGTACCCCGAAACCATCTGTCGTCCCCTTGCGCACATGATTCGGTAATCCCCAGCTTACCAAGCCATAAGGCACATTGATGAGCGGTTTTCCCTGTTCATCCATCAACTGAAATTCCACCCAGTGTTTCAAACGCCTGCAATCAAGAGTTTCACGCGGATCCAATCTACTCATCAGTGTTGTTTCCTCTGCTTATTATTAAATATAGGCACGCAGCCCGAACATCGGCCGTTGAAAATCCCACAAGACTTTGCCTGTCTGACCATCAATCACTTTCATTATCAAAAAAGCGCCCATGCTAATGAAAACCGTCATCAGGCGTGTCACCACCAAGCTGAACTGATACATCTCCCCCTGATTGTCGAAGCAATCCGGGTTCAGCGTCAGGATAAGCTGGTGACCCCGTATAGGAACCCCTTTGTCGAGGCGATCTATCGGAATGTTATCCAGCCGGACGATACCGTTAATATGTTCCTGAATGCGCTGGCTTAATGACCGATCAGGGGAAAAATCAAATATCTTCAGAAGCGCTTTTAACGACTGCGTTTGAAACATTATCCAGGGCGAGCCGGAGAAGCAGGAAAACAACGGCCAGGCTGATCTGTCTTCCTCCTCCATTGGTGGATAACAGGCGGAAACCGGGGTGATATTACTGACTGTCAGCCCGGAGGCGTCTTCTCCCACCAGATTGATATCGCCGATGCCCAGTTCAGCTGCCTGTGACTGATAGCCGGTAAACTGACAAAAAATGGACTGCGACGGCAGGTTATTCGCTGCTTTACCATGGCAGTCAAAGAAACGCAGCTGTTGTCGGATTTGCTGCAAAATATTGCCTTCCGTATTCAGCTGATAAAAATAAAGATACTCGGCATCCGGCATAAAATGGGCGGACAGGGTAATTTTTTTAATGGGCAGATAGCGGTAGGGTTGCCCGCGTTCCAGCTTCGGCTCAGTCGATGCATAAACGTTATCGAGACTGAACAGATGTTGTGTCGGCTTTAATGGGATTTCATAACGGCTGACGCCGTTGTTTATCGGAATGGCCGCACTGGTCATCTGCTCCAGTTGTCTGACCGGAACGCAATCCAACAAAAAGGTTTGGGCAATATCAGTCAGTTCCAGATTGCCTTTAAACCGCAAAATCAGCTCGAATGTCCGGTCATCATTCAACCTCACCAACGGACGCTCATTCTTGATATTAATCGTCACAAAATCATGCACATGAGGCATATAGTAATATTCCATCATCAGTTGCAGAATGGAAAACGGCAGGGTTTTCTTGGCCGGAAGAATGTCAACCCGCCGCTCGGTTCCCCACAAGGCCGGCACCGGGTAACCGCCATCAAGCGTGATAGTTTTATCCTGCGTCCGTAACTGGATATCACAGAGATGAACATCAAGCCACAAAGCTAATTTCGCCGCCTGTAAACGATCACTGCCGAGAAAAAAATGCAGCGGCTGGCTTCGCCATTCCAGGGTATTATCCGAACAGCGCAGGGTTAACGTTATTTCACTGTACTCGGCGGTAGCGCTCAATTGCCGATCGATAACCGTCAGCGGTTCAATACGCAGAGGACAACAGGTTTCAAAACGTATTTCCTGTTCGCCTTCGCCGGCAAAAACCGTTGTACCGGCGGGCAGAGTCGTCCCGACCAGGCGGTCTTTTCCCGTTGGTGAAAATTGAACGATACTGGTTGGCGGTAACGGACGTATTGCTTGCGGCCAAACACGATCCAGTATTTCCAGCGTGATTTCAGGAAAATCATCCTCAATTTTGTGGCGAAGACGGGCAGAGAGCAGGGCGTAGCCCAGTATCAACCGCTCAATGTCCGGATCTCTCGCCCCTTCAGATAAAAGATGGGCCAGGTGAGGGTTTTCCTTTGCGGCTTCCAGCGCCAATTGTCGCATTAGTTGAGCTCTTGCAGGAGCAGTGATTCTCTTTTATTCATTACATCTGTCCTATGAGATTTTTACCTGAAAAAGTGACTGTGACGCGATCAACGTGGCGCCACGCGAGGTTTTCATGCCCTCCAGCGCGGCCTCTGTTGATGGGTCCCAATTGCAGCCGAAGTGTCTTCCGCAATGGTTTGATCCCCGTCAGGAATTGAAATAATTGATCCCACCACCTTAAAAATAAGGTAGTAAAAATCCTATTACCACAGACAGAAAGCACAGCTCAATGCAGTGAGTAATAACAAATTGAACGACAGGAAAACAGTAATGTATTCCAATCGATTAATCCCTTTGAATAAAGGGAACAGAGGTTAAAATTCCTTTCATATTATCTATATGATGGAACTTAAAGTAATAATTATTGAACTTTCATCAGATAGCAAGCATTTTTCATAAATTTACAAAACTATAAATTTGTAAGAAATTGTTACAGACTGTAAGAAAGCACGACAGATTCAGTATACATTCGATTATCTTCAATCTAATAAACTATAAGACAGATAGTAACATATTACTTTTTCAGAAAAAGAATCTACGATGAGGCTGTAATTTAAATTCTGTTTAATTATCATTGTAACAGAATAATACATTGATTTTTAATCAAAAATATATTTACTCCAATTTGTTATTATAACTAATAACACTATCTGTTTACGTGTTTTACTAATGACCCATTTTTCATTCAATACCGGGGGTAAGGTCATGGATGAAGGGAGAAGCCAAAATAAATGCCAATGAATTCTCATCCCCGTGGACACGAGGAACAGTATTTGAAGTCAATCGAATTATCACTTCATTTATGGTTCATCTCCGTTGATTCGGAGAACATGTCATCTGTTGTTCATATGGATTTTTCCATTTACACTAATCCTTTCCAGCAGATGAAAAGGGGAGAAGCCAGTTAAAAAAGGTATCGCCTAACGCCCAGTAAATAAAATATGAAAATAACAATAACAGCGTAATTTTTACTATTTTCATACTGAGAGTTCCTTACTATTGCATTTCATATTTATCATGGTAGGTTTTCCTCAATTCCTAAACCTTAAGAAGGTGAAATTACTTTATTTTCCAGTAATCAATGTAATCTCTGTTTAAATCAACTCTGCCATCAGGATATTCAACTCTTGAAGGTTCTTTACCGGGGGGGATAATGATTTTAGGCATCTTAGTTTCATCTAATTTAGGCTTAAAGGTAATTTTCCATTCAGCTCCTGGAGTTAACTTCAATCTAAAGGGCCGCATACCGACTTCTCCCTGCAAAAATATACTTTTTGGGAATTTTTCAGATATTTCCAAAACAGGGTAAATAACTGGACGGTAATCCAGAATATTCAATGCTTGAGTTTCGCTAAGATTTATTCGGGCTGCATCGTTAATAAAGGCGGTTAAACCCGTTCCACCACCTCCTTCATATATAACAACATCTTTCATCAGATGACTAACATCGGTATAACTTACAGACACAAAGGCACGGTTGATTTTCCATTTGCACCGTCCCCCACCATTGAAAGGTAATTTAGCCTGAAAATAACCCGTTTGTGGATCGGCTTCTACTTTCAAACGAAGCCCGTTATAAGACGGTACCTTATAAGGTGACATATCGGCATGCAGCTGATACTCAAGACAATCTTTTGAAATATATTCCGCCGATACATGTGGTTTTGTGTATTTTGGTGCCACCCCTTCTACGGTTATCCACTGATTCTCTTTCGGCGGTGAAAGTGGCTCATTTGGGTCAGCACAGCCTGATATTAATATTACTGACAATATCAGTAAGTATTTTTTTATATTTATCATCATAAATCTTCCTCAATTCTTACCCCGTTATCTGTATAGCGTAATAAGGCCAACGGACCTTGTTCATCCTGTTGAGTGCAAATCAATGCTTGCTGCAACTGATGATCCATCTGTAAAAATAATGCATCCCGTTGCCGAATACCTTGAACAATATCGGTCCTTTCATTTAGCGTTTTTTCAAATAATTGTTCCTGATCCCGGAAAAAATGGTATTTCTCCGGTGCAACCAGTTCGGCAAGCCGTGCGCCAATATAACGAGCATATTTCAGTGAGCTGTGATCAGGGAAACCCAGCGCATCTTTTAAGGTCGGGTTTTCATTCAATGGAAACCATTTGGCTTTATCTGCCTCACTGATCTGTTGAAAAAATCTTTTCTGAATGTCCCCGGCATCTTTCAGATTATTTTCTGTTTCACGGTTTAGTGACGGAACTAAATACAGTTTTGTTTTGGTGGGTAAGGTGGTTCTGAGTCGTACATGATTACTGGGATTACGTTCATCAGTGATAGCATCCGTCATATTAGTTGTACCCCGCCAGCTAACAATCACATCACGCTGACTGGCCACATAAAACAGCTGGGTATCACCCTGTTTATCTCCCGATTTTGAATTAATAAACTCTACTCGGGAATAACGTTCACTGAACGGCACATCATAAACCACAGGAGTCGCAGACAATTCTTCCACCTTATAGGGCAACGTTGAAACATCCACCATCTGCCGATTAAAAAAGTGAGTCACAGAGCCTTCAGTATCAACATCCCCACCGGCATAAGCCAACACACTCATCAAACACTGGTTATACGCATTGACAATGGAATACTCTTTTTGATGATGTAGCTGCAAGGCCCAGGCCCGAAACGGGCATACTTCCAAGACATACCGTTGATTTAATGGATGAACCGTGTAGCCACTTGGCTCCGGGTCTGGGAAATGATAGGGGGGTGGAATTTTTTTAGGGTCATTCCAATCCTCAATCATCGGCAGCCCATCACTAATCTGCCCGATAGTCACATAGTGATATTGGTGGCCTTCCGCTTCTGCTTTGGGCTTCACCACTGATGCCGCTTCACCGCGTATTTCCCGCAACGGGCGCTGTTCCATCTCATCGGCCAACGATTGGGCATGGATAGACACTATCACGGGATGAGCTGACAGGTTTTCTTCCCTGAGTACCCCGAAACCATCTGTCGTCCCCTTGCGCACATGATTCGGTAATCCCCAGCTTACCAAGCCATAAGGCACATTGATGAGCGGTTTTCCCTGTTCATCCATCAACTGAAATTCCACCCAGTGTTTCAAACGCCTGCAATCAAGAGTTTCACGCGGATCTAATCTACTCATCAGTGCTGTTTCCTCTGCTTATTATTAAATATAGGCATGCAGCCCGAACATCAGCCGGTGAAAATGCCACAAGATTTCTCCTGTCTGACCATCAACCCTAAGAATAAGGTAGCAAAAATCCTATTACCACAGACAAAAAGCACAGCTTATGCAGTGAGTCATGACAGATTGAACGACAGGAAGACAGCAATGTATTCCAATCGATTAATCCCTTTTGAATAAAGGGAACAGAGGTTAAAATTCCTTTCATATTGTTCATATGATGGAATTTAAAGTAATAATTATTAAACTTTCATCAGATAGCAAGCATTTTTTATAAATTTACAAAAATATAAATTTGTAAGAAATTGTTACAAACTGTAAGAAAGCATGACAGACTCAATATAAATTCAATTGTCTTCAATCTAATAAATTATGAAACGGATAGTGACATGCCATTTTTTCAGAAAAATAATCCACGATAGGTAAAACAACTTCTCATTCACTTAAATTCCGTCTAATTATCATTGTGACAGAATAATGCATTGATTTTTTTAATTAAAAAATATACTTACCCAACCTGCTGTGATAACTAATAACGCCATCAATTTAATTATTTCACTAATAGCTCGCTCTTCATTAAATACCGAGGATAATGATATTACTATTTTTCCCAATCGATTATATTCCGTTGTTGGCCGGTTTCCTTGAAGGTTCTTGGCAATTGGGGGAGATATTCTTGGTGGTCATCTATTTGCTAATGCCTTGAACTGGAAATACTCAAAGAACGATACCGGGAAAAATGTGCGTAATCTCAAAAAATTACAATCTTATTTAGCGCAACTATTGAATAAAAATCAATCGTATCCCACACTGATTGAAACGTTTCAGTTTTATTGCTTTTTCCTTCACGGTGGATATTAATGCTTTTTTCTCAGCATAACTGAGACGATTTTATCTTCAGTAAGAGGGGGAAAATTATGTTCCAGTTGGCTCTGCAAAATATCCACACTGGTGCAACTGCAACCAGTAAAGAGGACGCCATCCGTCAGGTAGCGGCCATGCTAGCCGCTAGCGGTAACGTCAGTGATGCCTATGTTGATGGCATGCTGCAACGCGAAAGGCAAATTTCCACTTACCTTGGCAACGGGATTGCCATACCGCATGGCACGATTAATGCTCGTGATTTGGTGCTGAAAACCGACGTACAGGTATTTCACTTCCCACAGGGTGTGGAATGGGATAAAGGCGCTATATGTTATGTGGTCATCGGTATCGCTGCATGTTCCGATGAGCATTTGTCACTATTGCGTCAGTTAGCGCACTTGTTGAGCGATGATCGCATTGCCGGGCGGCTAAAAGCTATTGATTCAGCCCAGGCACTGCGTAGCTTGCTAATGGGCGAAGGCCGGCAAGCCGAGTTTAAATTCGATACCAGCCTGATTATGCTGGATATTAATGCCGGCGATCTGATGACGCTACAGGCGTTGAATGCCGGGCGGTTACAGCAAGCGGGTGCAGTGGATACTACTTTTGTCAGTAAAGTGATTAACAGTAAGCCGCTGGATCTCGGGCAAGGTATTTGGTTGAGCGACAGCCCCGACGGTAACTTAACCAGCGCGGTAGCTGTCAGCCGGTTATGCACGCGAGGCAACGAACCGGTGGTGGTGATGTTGTTGACCGTTGCGGTTACCGACGATCAGCCGCTGAATGTGTTGCATCACCTGAGCAACTTGCTATTAGCACGAAAAGCGGAACACTTGCTGAAGGCTGATGCGCCGACAGTGCTGGCATTGCTGACCAGTGGCGCATCGGAGCGGAGCGAAATATTTAGCGCAGAGTTCGTCGTGCGTAACGACCACGGTTTGCATGCTCGTCCCGGTGCCGTGTTGGTTAACGTGATCCGGCAATTCTCCAGTGAAATTACTATCATCAACCTTGATGGTACCGGTCAACCGGTAAATGGCCGCAGCCTGATGAAAATCATGGCGCTGGGCGTGAAAAAAGGTCATCGGCTTCACGTCACTGCCAACGGTGATGATGCGCAGCAGGCGATAGCTGCCATTGGTGAAGCGATTGCTTCCGGTTTGGGTGAGGGAGAGATGTAATGAAAATGTTGCTTATCGTTGATCCTGCGTTGGGACTGGCCGGAAGCTATCTGGTGAAAACCGTCCTCAGTGCCGCTGCGGCGGAAAATGGGCTGATACTGACAAAAAATCCGGCTGAAGCCGATTTGGTAGCCGTGACCGGCGATACCATACCCGCCGATAACACCCTGAATGGCAAACGGGTTTATCTTGGCAACACGGAACAGGCATTGCATGCGCCGGAAGATTTCTTTCGGCAAGCAAAAACTGACGCGAAGCCATATCAGATACCGGCAACCGACCTGAGTTGCGACACAAAACGCATTGTTGCGGTTACCGCCTGTCCTACAGGGGTAGCGCATACTTTTATGGCCGCCGAAGCCATCGAAACCGAAGCCAAAAAGCGTGGCTGGTGGGTGAAAGTGGAAACCCGTGGTTCAGTGGGGGCGGGTAATGTTATTACGCCGGAAGAGGCGGCAGATGCGGATCTGGTGCTGATAGTCGCGGATATTGACGTGGATCTGGCGAAATTTGCCGGTAAGCCGATGTACCGCACCTCAACTAGTCTGGCGCTGAAGAAAACGGCTCAAGAGTTTGATAAAGCATTGGTTGAAGCAACGCTTTTCGAGCCGGAAAGGCAAGATGCTAAAGCTGGACAAGGGGAAGAGAACACCGGCGTTTATCGTCACTTGTTGACCGGCGTCTCTTATATGTTGCCGATGGTGGTGGCGGGTGGGCTATGTATCGCGCTGTCATTTGCCTTTGGTATCAACGCATTTAAAGAACCGGGCACATTGGCGGCGGCGCTGATGCAGATCGGAGGTGGATCGGCTTTCGCCTTGATGGTGCCCGTGCTGGCAGGCTATATCGCTTTCTCCATCTCTGATCGCCCTGGTCTGACGCCCGGCCTGATTGGCGGCATGTTGGCAGTCAGCACGAACGCGGGATTTATCGGCGGCATTATTGCCGGTTTCCTTGCCGGTTACACGGCGAAGTTGATCAGCGCAAAAGTGAAGCTGCCGCAGAGTATGTCCGCGCTAAAACCGATCTTGATCATCCCGCTATTCGCCAGCCTGATTACCGGTCTAATTATGATTTACGTTGTTGGTAAACCGGTCGCCGGCATCATGGCGGGTTTAACATATTGGCTCTCAAATATGGGCACAACCAACGCGCTCCTGTTAGGCGCCATTTTGGGCGGGATGATGTGTGCCGATATGGGAGGCGCGGTAAACAAAGCCGCCTATGCGTTTGGTGTCGGTTTGCTCAGTTCACAAACCTACGCGCCAATGGCGGCCATTATGGCGGCGGGAATGGTCCCACCGTTGGCCATGGGCGTGGCGACACTGATTGCCCGGAAGAAATTCGATAGCGTTCAGCGAGAAAGCGGCAAGGCAGCACTGGTGCTGGGCCTGTGCTTTATTTCCGAAGGGGCGATCCCTTTTGCTGTCCGTGATCCGATGCGTGTGCTCCCATGCTGTATCGTCGGTGGTGCGGTGACCGGGGCGATTTCGATGGCAGTGAGTGCACAACTGATGGCACCGCATGGCGGCTTGTTTGTGCTGTTGATCCCAGGCGCTATCACACCAGTACTGGGTTATTTGATGTCGATTATTATCGGTACACTGTTGGGAGGGTTAGCTTATGCCGTGCTGAAACGTCCGGAGCCGGCTACAACCAATGCGTAAAAATAGTTTAAGAAAAAGCCGAATTTTGCGGTAATTTCAAAAAAAAACTCATTTTATCGTGACCTCGCCCGCATTTTTGCTATTTTTAGATTGTTATTTGTCTCCTTAAATTGGATATAAATACATTCAAAAAAATGAAGAATAATTATGAGTCGTGGTCTGCTTAAAAAAGAGGGGGTTGCTCAGGCATGTCTGGCGCGTTATCTGCTAGGTGAGTGCAATGGTAACCGCTTGAGGACCATTGAAGAGCTGTCGTCTGACTATGCGTTGTCTGTTGGGTTGGTACAATTTGCATTAAAAAAATTGGAGAATTCTGGTGCAATTTGTGTGGATCGGCGGGGGCGTAACGGCAGTTACCTGGTCAGTCTGAATCACAAGGCGCTGTTAGCACATGCCGATATTGGTAACGTGGTTTGTGTGATGCCGCTGCCTTATACCCGATTGTACGAAGGGCTGGCGAGTGGTCTGAAAGCGCAATTTGATGGTATTCCGTTTTACTTCGCCCATATGAGAGGTTCAGACGCCAGGGTGGAATGTCTGCGTAATGGTATTTATGACCTGGCAGTGGTATCTCATCTGGCGGCGCAAACGTATCTGGAACAGCATGATGTGTGCGCTGTACTTGAATTAGGCCCACATACCTATGTTGGGGCACATCAACTGATTTATCGCAAGGGAGGTGAACATAACATCCGTCGTGTTGGGTTGGATAATCATTCTGCCGACCAGAAGATCATGACAGAAGTGTACTTTGCCGGGCAGGATATCACGCTAGTGGATATCTCTTACCACGAAAGCCTGGACAAGGTGGCGAAAGGCGACATTGATGCCGTGATCTGGAACGTTAGCAGAGAGGATGAACTGATTTCCCGGGAGCTTATCGCGGTGCCGCTTCATGGAAGCCCGTTCTTTATACAAGCTTCTGAGGCGGTAATTTTAACCAGAGTTGATGACATTCCGATTCAACAACTTTTACGTACTACAGTGAATAAAACAGAGTTGTTGGCTCATCAACAACGTGTACTGACAGGCCAACAGGATCCAAGTTATTAGTTTGAAATGGACGAAGTAAATGAAATGGAAAATCGACTGTATCTGCTCTGTCAGGGAAATGTCATCGATCAGGACATCTGCGATGGCATGCTGCAAGTTGTGACTCAGCTTGAGAATGATTGGGAAATCCCTGTCAGGAACGGGCTGGGTGAAATGGTAATAACACATATGGCAAATGCGTTGATGCGCTCGCGCCGGGGAGAACAAATCGGTTCAATGGATGCTGAACTGCTGATGGAAGTACGTCAATCTGATGCTTTTGCATATTTGCAGGCGATTAACGCTTCATTGCTGGCACAATTTGACGTGCAATTACATCCCTGTGAAGAGGGTTATCTGCTGGCGAACTTGTTTAGCCTTTGGGCGGCAAAAGATCAGGAGTAGCACGGCAACAGAGGTGAAGGAATTTTTTTTCCATCAAATATTCAAAAAAATAATTATTTAAACATTTATTTATTTCTTGCTTTGGCATTGATCGCTGTCAGGCGTACAAGGAGGTACAGCATGTTTATTCACGCACTAAAAAAACAAAATCCTGCACTGATTGAGGCCGCCCATACATTATGGGCGCAAGGAGTTTTACTGCCTGATACTTATGTCATTGACGTTGATCAGGTATTGGAAAATGCCGGACGATTGCTTGCAGTAGCGAAGCACCATGATATTGCGCTGTACCTGATGACCAAACAGGTTGGGCGCAACCCCTGGTTGGCGCATAAGCTGATAGTACTGGGCTATCAGGGGGTCACTGCGGTGGATTTTAAAGAAGCCAGGATATTAATGAGCAGGAAGATCCCGGTTATCCATGCCGGTCATCTGGTGCAGCTCCCCCGTAACATTATCTCCTCAGTGATACAGCAACACCCGGAAGTGATCACGGTATTTTCTTTGGAAAAAGCGGAAGAAATTTCTTGTCTGGCACAGTATGAGGGAAATGTGCAATGCATTATGCTGAAGATCTATGATGATAATGATCATTTATATCCCGGACAGGAAGCCGGTTTTCATTTATCGGCATTGAACACCGTTGTGCGACGCATTATGGCAATGCCCGGCGTAAAACTGATGGGATTAACACATTTTCCTTGCTTATTGTGGCAAGAGGCGCTGCAACAGACGCTGCCGGCGCCGAACTTATTTACTTTGCTGAAAGCAAAAGAGATTCTACAGCGGGCAGGAGTTGAGGTAACACAGATAAATGCACCGTCGGCGTCAAGCTGTAGCACGTTGCCGTTACTGGCAAAATATGGTGTTACCCATACAGAACCCGGACATGCACTAACCGGAACAATCCTTGCCAATTTTCAGGGAGAACAGCCCGAACGTATTGCTATGCTGTATTTGACAGAAGTATCTCATCGGTTTAACGGCAACAGCTATTGCTATGGAGGCGGTTATTATCGCCGCGGGCGAGCTCATAACGCGCTGATATTCATGCCAAACGGCCAAATCATATCTACTCGCCTGTTACCGATGGATAACAGCAGTATTGATTACCACTTTTCCCTTAGCGGTGAATTTCCGATCGGGTGTGCTGTCGTGTTGTGCTTTCGCACTCAGATATTTGCCACCCGCAGTGATGTGGCGTTGGTCAGTGGCATCCAGTCCGGATATCCGCTATTGGAAGGGCTTTATGATAGCCAGGGAAATTGTATCCCTGCTAATGGGCAGCGTCCTCATGACTAAGCAAAACAGGTTTGATGCATCGGGCTATACCTATGCGCATGAGCATCTGCATATTGATTTATCGTCATTTAAAAACAACCTTGACTGCCGGCTGGATCAATACGACCTGATTTGTGATGAGATGAAAACATTGGTCAGCCTGGGGGTACGCAATATTGTAGAAATGACCAATCGCTACATGGGACGTAACCCACAGTTTATGCTGGATTTGATGCGGGATTCCGGCATTCATGTGATGGCTTCAACCGGTTATTACCAGTCTGCTTTTTTTCCTCAGCATGTGACGCACACCACAGCCCGGCAACTGGCGGATGAAATGATCGCTGAGATTGAGCAGGGTATTGATGGCACGACGTTAAAAGCCGGGGTCATTGGGGAAATTGGTTCCAGCAAAGGGGTGATTACGCCTGATGAAGAAAAAATATTTCACGCCGCGGCTATCGCGCATTTGGAAACCGGGCGTCCTGTCTCTACCCATACTTCATTAAGCACGATGGGGCTTGAGCAATTGGCGTTACTGAAAAAGCGGGGCGTAGATACTGAACGGGTGGTTATTGGTCACTGTGATCTCAGAGACAATCTTGACAACATACTGCGCATGATTGAACAGGGGGCCTATATACAGTTCGACACAATTGGCAAAAACGATTACTACCCGGATGAAAAACGGATTGCCATGTTACAGACACTGGCCCAACGCGGCTTGCTTAACCGCGTCATGTTGTCGATGGATATTACCCGCCGTTCCCATTTGAGGGCCAATGGCGGCAATGGGTTTGAATATTTAATCAGCACTTTTGTGCCGATGTTGAGCAATGCCGGATTAAGGCAGACAGAAATTGATTTGATGTTACGTGATAACCCTGCTGTATTTTTCAAATAAAGGAAAAACATATGAGATTTGTTATTGGAGGACAAATTGAGAAAGAAAAAATTGCTGAAACCTTACGCCGTCTGGCCGGGGATAAAGCCTCATCCATTACCATAATGGGTGACATTGATGCCGCTATGGCCCTCAAGAGCGGCAATGCGGATTACTACCTGGGGGCCTGTAATACCGGTGGAGGCGCTTTGGCAATGGCGATTGCCATCGTGGGTATTGATCAATGCGTTACCATCAGCATGCCGGGGAAAATCCTGCCTGATGAAGAAATAATTGCCCATATTAACGCTGGGAAAACGGCGTTTGGTTTTACCGGTCAGGACATAGAAGCGGTTATTCCGGTGGTTATCAGGGCTATTTTTTCTTCATAAGGACAGGAAGATGGAATATGAATTTTTCACACGTTTAATGGAAATTGATCCGTTTAAAGCTGGTTTGCTGGCCATTATTGGTGGAATATCCACCATGATGGCTAACCGTGGTATTGCGGTGTTTCATGACGGGTTGCGCCCTTTGATCCCGGAACATCTTGAAGGACGGATGAATCGTAAAACCCTGGCTGCGACCAGTTTTGCGTTAAGTTTTGGCCTGGTTATCGGTTTTGGTATCCCTTTCTCGCTGACGGCGCCAATTATTCTGGTGCATAGCCTGTTGCTGGGAACCGACGTCATTGGTACCTGGTGCGCAAACAGTAAAAAAGGTTTCATACTTTCTGGTGTTTTGGGGGCGCTGTATGCCGTTGCTTTGATGACGGGTTTACGATCTGTTGTCGATATCTTTGCCCATTTGCCGGTTAATTTCATGAATAACCTGAGTAAAGTTGGCGATCCCATTGTTGCCTGCTTCGCATTGTTTCCTGCCATTGTTGTGGCCTATCAATACGGATATGGCAAAGGAATATGGGTACTGATTGCGACACTGGCGGGGTATGTCGCGACCAAAGCGATAGGCTCACTGAGTTTTGGCGGTTCCCTGGATAAGCCGGTACAACTGGATCCTAACGGGATAGCGTTGCTGATTTCGATGATTGTGATGTTTTACTTTGCCATGAAAGAACGTGCGCCCAAAGCAGGAGATGAGCCAGCCCCGGCTAAAGGCGCGAATGAGATGCTGGTAGGCTTGTTTTCCACGCGGATCCAACGTATTCAAAACAACATCTGGTTACTGGTACTCAGTGGGGGCTTAACTGCGGTAGCGGCCTCGATGTCACTCAGTTTATTGGCGGAAGGTCCTGTATCACTGCAACTGATGGCACAAGGAGAAGGGGCTAACGCCATGTTGGTCGCGCTTGCCAGGGCGATCAGTTTTGTTCCGTTAGTGGGGATGACGGCAATTGCCACCGGGGTTTATAGCCCGGTCGGCATGAAGTTCGTGTTTGTCGCTGGATTAGTCACGAATAACCTGTGGATCGCCTTCATTGCCGGCAGTGTGATTATGTTTATGGAAATCAAACTACTGGCAAAAATTGCTATCTGGTTGGATAAATACCCTGGCGTAAAAGCATGTGGCGACCATATTCGTACTGTCATTACCCGTATGCTGGAAGTGGCGCTATTGGTAGGGGGAATGATTGCTGCCAACGCTATCCTGCCGGGAATGGGATTTATGGTGGTGGCGGGCATTTATCTGCTCAACCGTACGTCTAAACGTCCTTTGGTTGAAATGGCTATTGGGCCTATTGCAACGATTATTGTTGGTATTTTGGCTAACATTATCCATCTGATAGGCATCGGTTAATCGAATAGATCTCCCCCTTATTTTGCGATGAAAAAATAGAGGGGGAGTGCCGGAGAGCAGATGTTGAATACTTATCCATTACATAGCCTGAATATGGCGCAGGCACAGCAAAAACAGTTTCGTTTGGTTGATATTATCTGCCGCCATTTTCCTGGCGCGGACTTTCTTACCACGGGAGATTTAGGGTTGGCACCGGGGTTAAACCAGCCACAGATGACACAGCGGGTTGAGCGGGTCATTGCTGATTTCTTTTCCGCAGAGGCTGCTGTGTTGGTGCAAGGGGCGGGAACTGGCGCAATACGTTGTGGGTTAGCGACATTACTCAACGCAGGCGATACCCTGCTGATTCATGATGCGCCGTTATATCCTACGACAGCGATGATTGCTGAACAGATGGGATTACATCTTATTCGGGCGGATTTTAATCAACCAGAACAAATACGGACTGCGATTTTGCAACATCGGCCGGTGGCCGGGCTGGTACAGCATACGCGGCAGAAAATTGATGATTCTTATGAGCTGGCGGCTGTCATATCACTGATGAACTCGGCGTTACTACCGGCTCTGGTTGACGATAACTATGCTGCTATGAAAGTGGAACATATCGGTTGTGAATGTGGTGCTGCATTATCGACTTTTTCCAGCTTTAAACTGTTCGGCCCGCAAGGTGTCGGTATTGTGGCAGGTCAACAAGCGCTAATAAACAGCATCCGGCGCAGTATGTATTCCGGTGGAAGTCAGATACAGGGATTCCAGGCGTTAGAAGTATTGCGTGGACTGGTATTTGCGCCAGTGATGCATGCGGTACAGGCTCAGGTTAATGAAACGCTGGTTATCTGGCTTAATCAGGGCGTTATACCGCAGGTAAAACAGGCATTTGTCGCAAATGCACAATCGAAAGTATTGCTGGTGGAATTTTATGAAGGGATTGCAGAGCAGGTGCTTTGTTTCGCCCATCAACTTGGTGCACTGCCTTATCCAGTAGGCGCCGAATCAAAATTTGAAATACCGCCTTTGTTTTACCGGGTGTCTGGTACATTCCGTCAGTCTGATCCCACATTAGAGAAACGAATGATAAGAATAAACCCCAATCGAAGTGGTGCGGAGACGGTAATGAGGATTCTGAGTCAAAGTTGTGCGCAGGCCGTCGCCTTGCTGTAAGTAAGAGGCTAAAGTAAGCAGAAGATTATTCTGGACACACTAACATCCGCCGCAATGGGCGGTATATATCATCAGTCATCCAAAACGTTTTCAATATGTTTTGTCGGCATAAAACTCTATCGTTTGAGGGAGTAGAAAAATCTGTGACGCCATTATTGTATCCCTGATTATTATTGCAATGATCAATAGTTTAGTGAGAAACAGTTAATAGTAAAATCGACTATTTATAATAAGAAATGACCTATAGACTCAGAATATCTTGGTGGAATATAGAGGTCATAACCATTTTCTTTGCAAAGTAACCTTAACTCCAAAACCGATGTGACGGAAAATTTTTCATAAATATTTTCAAAATGCTTTTCTACAGTACGGCATGAAATATTCATTTCAGTGGCTATATCTTTATTACTAATGCCGCAGCAAAATAAAAAAATAATTGTCCACTCTTTATCTTTCAATAAATTATTGGGCGGCCTGGGGCAGATAGATATTGGTATATTATTTTTAATATAATGAGATACGGTAAAATGATCTATTTCTTTGGCATGAGAAATAATTCCGATACATTGATTATTTTCACACATCAGTGGATATTTTTCGCAATAATAGGATTTAGGTAACTGACCACTACCTTGAGGATAAGTACCAATAGAGGATATTCGTTGCATACATGCTAAGACTTTGCGCTCATGTTCTTTAAAATGGTGAGCGAAACCACTAACTGGTGTTGGTAATTCTTCATCAGTATATCCTATAACATTAAAGTTTTCAGGTAACTTATTGGCTTTAATAAACACGTTGTTTGCGTAAATAAAACGAGATTCTTTGTCTTTTACAAACCAAGGATCAGAGCCTTTATCCCACGTATGTGTTAACTGAGGAGTAATAAAGGGGACTTTTTTAAATTCTGATTGACTCATATATATCCTTTAAGGCAATTATTGTTTTTTAAAATTATTGAACATAAATACTTATTAAAAACAAGGAAAAAATTCTGTAGCGCTGTCTATTTTATCAATAAATAACGAACAAAGGTAGTATATATAAACCGGGAAGTAATACGTAATCTAAGACAATAAAAACTTTTCTGGGATATAGTGATCGAAATTATTGTCCAGACAGTATTCTTCCAGCTGTTGACCAGAGTTAATGCCTATTTTACGGTATATTTTGGTCATATGTTTTTCAACCGTATGATAGGTGATATTCAGCATTTTTCCAATCTGTTTCCTGGAGTGTTTCTGTAAAAAGAGAAAGATCATATCCCACTCGGGTTGAGTAAAAAGATCAGTCGGTGGTTGGAGTATAATGGATGATGGTAATTTTTCATAATATTGACATAATTGGGTTAATGAGTATTCCTTAGCTTTCCACATATGGTACATAATTCCCACACAGTTACCATTGTCATGATAAAGAGGTAATTTTTCACAAAAATAGGATGACTGAATTTGCTCTTGGCCGAATACATGAGTTTCAATTGAACATACTCTTTTCCCTTTTGTCATGACATTTTTATCGTGAATAATAAACTCTTTTGCAAATTCAGCACCACCCCATGGAAGCTCATGATCATAAAGCCCTTCGTAATCAAACGATTCCTTAAAATTATGAACGAATTTTTTTGTTGCAGAATTACCGTAAATGAAGCTAGAAGAACTATCTTTTATTCCCCACGGCTCATTGCTCATTTCCATTGTGTTAATAATCTGCGGTGATATTGTATAGTTCTTCTTCATGTTAAGAAAAACTCCTTTTTAATCTAGAGGTTAAAGAAACATTTTACTTTCTGGATGCACAAATCTTTCTGGTACATAGAGATCATAATCATTCAGCCGGCAATACTCTTCCAACTGATAACTGGAATTAACACCAATTTTTCTATATATCCGTGCGATATGCGTTTCAACGGTGCGATAGGAGATATTTAACATTTTACCCATTTGCTTACTGGTATACTTTTGTAAAAGAAGGAAAATAATATCCCATTCCCGCTGCGTAAATAAATCAGTTGGTGGCTGGAACATAATAGATGCAGGGAGTTTTCCATGGTATAGACGGGTTAATGAATAGTCCTGAGCTTGCCAACCGTGAAATATTATTCCCATACAACTCTCGTTTACATGATAGATAGGTGATTTTTCAAAAAAATAAGACGAAAGAATTCGCTCTTTTCCATATACATGTGTTTCAAGTGAACATATTCTGTCTTCTTTTGTCATTACAGTTTTATCATGAGTAATAAATTCTTTTGCAAACTCTGCACCATCCCAAGGAATTTCATCATCAAAAATTCCTTCATAGCTAAAAGAATTTGAAAGATTTTGAAGATTTTTGAATGCTAAATTAGCATAAATAAAACATGAATTTTCATCTTTTATTCCCCACGGGTCATTACTTTGCTCTAATGTATTAATCACTTGAGGTGAAAGGGTTAATTTACTATTCATAGTATCATTCCTCTTTTAAAATTTAGGATTAAGGTATTGATATTTAAGTTTATAGTCGATCTAACTCTATGCTACCAATAGTGACAAATCTTTCTGGAACATAAAGATCAAATTTGTTTTCTTTGCAGAAATCTTTTAATTCTGCATGCAATGGCAAATCAAATTTTCGGTAAATTGACTGAATATGACTAACCACATCTTCGGTACTTATCATTAATTCCTCGCTGATACTCTCTTCATCTAATGAACGAAGGGTTAGGAAGAGAACTTCCCATTCAGTTTGCGTCAGCGTGTCATTAGGTGGTACGAATTGCAGTGCTGACGGAGGGGTTTTTTCATAATAATAGGCAACGGAAAAATTTTCAGTTTTGTACATATGAAAAGTAATACCAATACAATTGCCATCTTCATCACAAAGTGGATATTTATTACAAAAATAGATTTGCTTAATCCTATGTTCTTCAAATGGATGGGTTTCCAATGAAGTAACTCGTTGCATGGTTTGAATAACTTTCTGATCCTGACGGTAGAACGCTTCTGCATATTTTGCAACAGGAGAAGGTAATTCACCGGTAGAAAGCCCGGTAATATCGAAATCTTCTGGTAGATTGAGTAATTGATAAAAAGCGGAATTGGCATAGATAAACCTTGATTGGCGATCTTTAGCTCCCCAAGGTTCGCTGCTTCTTTCCCACGTGTGAATTAATTGTGGGGTGATATTACTGGGTTTGTTTTTTATCTGTTGCATTGTGACTCCTGAATGATTATTTCAGCCATTATCTGCAAGGTCTGCCTGCTAATTATACCTTCACTATAACTTAAAATACCTTGGTCTTATAATAGAATATAATAACTTGCACGTCAAAATACATATATTTATTAATTAAACCTTATTATTATTTTATATGTGAACTTTAATTATGGGTAAATGTAACAATAAACACTATTATATATAAAAATATTTTATAATGTTTACTTATAAAATAAATTAATGAATTTGATTTTTCAGTCATAATTAATTAAGTGATATGTGTTAAGAATTTTCTGTCATAAACCTGGGAATGGAGAGAGCTACTCTTATAACGATGACATGTAATAGGATGAAGGAAGAGGTGTTATCTCTGGGCCAGAATAATGCGAATAAAATAGTATTTAATTGAAATAATGTGTGATTAATTAAAGAATGCTGCTTAAATAGAGTCTGCGAGATATTGTAATTCGATAAGACATATTTAGGAATTATCAGCATAATCAACTATATTGGCTTTTTAACTCAAAAATCGGGTTTGAAATTTTTGGCTGCTGGAATAACTAAACTTAAATAAAATTAAGGTTAGGTAAATTCTGATTAATTTAATTTTTGAAGAATAATGAAATAAAAAACTTACTTAAAATGGTATAGCTACAAAATATAAAGTTGCATTTTAAGTTCAACTTAGATATTTGTAACAACCGGAGCTTTACCCTATTTCCCGAAATTTGTCTCAATGGGTTTTTATTCAGTTCTGGGTGTTGGTTGGTAGTTTCAAATCCGTATCGCCTGAGTGAGATTGCCGAATAGTTTGGTCATGCCCCGATTCGTGCTCGTTTCCGCTGGATCAGAGATGAAGAAAGCAGCAGGATGACGGTTTAGGGGTCGTTGGTCTGGATAAAGTGCCTGGTTCATATAATGAGGCTGAATCGGACCACCGGTAATTATGAATTCTGGGAGCCGGGAGAAAATCGGCCAACGATATTATGGATGCCGAACGAACAGGAGTTTCAGGTTCCAGCCCATACCGGGAATGAAGGTTTTTTTAAAAGCCAATTTATTTGCATATCCTAGAGTCAGTGGCTTACTTAGGACATTCCATTATAAAAATTTGAAGAACTATATTTTATCTCCCATGGCTCATTGCTTATTTCCATTGTGTTAATAATCTGAGGCGATATTGTATAGTTCTTCTTCATGTTAAGGAAAAACTCCTTTTTAATCTGTAGGTTAAAGAAACATTATACTTTCTGGATGCACAAATCTTTCTGGTACATAGAGATCATAATCATTCAGCCGGCAATACTCTTCCAACTGATAACTGGAATTAACACCAATTTTTCTATATATCCGTGCGATATGTGTTTCAACGGTGCGATAGGAAATATCTAACATTTTGCCCATTTGCTTGCTGGTATACTTTTGTAAAAGAAGGAAAATAATATCCCATTCCCGCTGAGTAAATAAATCAGTTGGTGGTTGGAACATAATAGATGCAGGGAGTTTTCCATGGTATAGACGGGTTAATGAATAGTCCTGAGCTTGCCAACCGTGAAATATAACGCCTATACAACTTCCATCATCACGGTAAATAGGGTTTTTTTCAAAAAAATAAGATGACAGAATTTGTTCTTTTCCATATACATGTGTTTCCAGTGAACATATTCTGTCTTCTCTTTCTATCACTTTTTTATCATGGAGCATGTATTCTTTGGCAAATTCAGCACCATCCCAGGGAAGTTCATACTCATAATGGCCTTCATAATTAAACGAATCTGGAAAATTTTGAAGATTTTTAAATGCCTGATTACCATAAATCCAGCATGAATTTTCATCTTTTATTCCCCATGGGTCATTACTTTGTTCTAATGTATTAATTACTTGAAGTGAAAGGGTTAATTTACTATTCATAGTATCATTCCTCTTTTTAAATTTAGGGCTAAGATATTGATATTTAAGTTTATGGTCGATCTAACGCTATGCTACCAATAGTGACAAATCTTTCTGGAACATAAAGATCAAATTTGTTTTCTTTGCAGAAATCTTTTAATTCTGCATGCAATGGCAAATCAAATTTTCGGTAAATTGACTGAATATGATTAACCACATCTTCCGTACTTATCATTAATTCCTCGCTGATACTCTCTTCATCCAATGAACGAAGGGTCAGAAAGAGAACTTCCCATTCAGTTTGCGTCAGCGTGTCGTTAGGTGGTACGAATTGCAGTGCTGACGGAGAGGTTTTTTCATAATAATAGGCAACGGAAAAATTTTCAGTTTTGTACATATGAAAAGTAATACCAATACAATTGCCATCTTCATCACAAAGTGGATATTTATTACAAAAATAGATTTGCTTAATCCTATGTTCTTCAAATGGATGGGTTTCCAATGAAGTAACTCGTTGCATGGTTTGAATAACTTTCTGATCCTGACGGTAGAACGTTTCTGCATATTCTGCAACAGGAGAAGGTAATTCACCGGTAGAAAGCCCGGTAATATCGAAATCTTCTGGTAGATTGAGTAATTGATAAAAAGCGGAGTTGGCATAGATAAACCTTGATTGGCGATCTTTAGCGCCCCAAGGTTCGCTGCTTCTTTCCCACATGCGAATTAATTGTGGGGTGATATTACTGGGTTTGTTTTTTATCTGTTGCATTGTGACTCCTGAATGATTATTTCAGCCGTTAATCTGCAAGGTCTGCCTGATAATTATACCTTCACTATACTTAAAATATCTTGACCACATAATAGAATATAATAATTTTCGCGTCAAAATACATATATTTATTAATTAATTCTTATTATTGTTTTGTATAGGAACTTTAATTACGGGTAAATATAATAATAAACACTATTCTATATGAAAATATTTAATAATGATTATTAATAAAATAAATTAATGAATTTGATTTTTCAGTCATGATTAATTAAGTGATATGTGTTAAGAATTTTCTGTCATAAACCGGGGGATGGAGAGAGCTACTCTTATAACGATGACATGTAATAGGATGATAGAAAAAGTGTTATCTCTGGGCCAGAATAATGCGAATAAAATAGTATTTAATTGAAATAATGTGTGATTAATTAAAGAATGCTGCTTAAATAGAGTCTGCGAGATATTGTAATTCGATAAGACATATTTAGGAATTATCAGCATAATCAACTATATTGGCTTTTTAACTCAAAAATCGGGTTTGAAATTTTTGGCTGCTGGAATAACTAAACTTAAATAAAATTAAGGTTAGGTAAATTCTGATTAATTTAATTTTTGAAGAATAATGAAATAAAAAACTTACTTAAAATGGTATAGCTACAAGATATAAAGTTGTATTTTAAGTTCAACTTAGATATTTGTAACAACATGGTATTTTGCCTCACAAAAATAACTTTTAATCACAGCTTAAATCCTACCTATCAAATAAATGAGACTTTTTAAAAAGAGAATGAATTGCATTTAATTGAAAATAATTAACCATCAATAGAGAGTTGAAAAGGAACCCGCACGTAAAAAATATCCCAATAAAAAAGGGGGATGATTATAGGAAAAAACAGAAATGGGTGACAGTGTTGTCTCTTTGCATTTTATAACATTAATGGCAACGTGCCGGTCTTTTGGTCAGTACTTGAGAAAACTTACCGTGCAATCCTGTCAGCTTGTTATATTCTATTTTTGTTAATTAATTGTATTTTATATATTAATAAACATGATGAATTGCCGGCATTAATCAACCTCATTTCTATAATTTTCGGAATATTCCTATATCTTTTTAAGTAAAATTCATTGCACTATTGATTATCTATTAACCTATAAGTGGTAAGGATATGATGACCATTTTAGTTAGACCCACTCTTCGTACTGTAAATCAATGGGGAAGTCAATAGAATGGCAAAAGGCTATTATCTGCTCGTTGGTGATAAAACGACCTGTGGTGGCGTTATCATCACCGGTGACCAGACCATCACATTTAACGGGCGAGCAACTGCGCGTGAAGGGGATCACGTCACCTGTGGTAAACATTCCGGTACTTACATGATTGTCGGGGGCGTAGCCAGCATGTTTAGCATGGGACGGCGATGGGCGGGCACATTAGATAGTGTCAGCACCTGCCCCTGTCAGGCCCGGCTGATCAATTCCGTAATGGACAGCTATGAAAAGCAGGATGAGACTGCTGAGCAGGTTGTCGCTCCCACTAATATGGCGGCGCAGAATGTCTCTTCTCCGGCGAAAGCGGCGGGAAGTGTTCAGCCCGGTCCACCGCCTGTAACGCAGGCTCCCCCACCGCCGATAGCGGTGTTTACGAAATCCTGCCAGCGGGGAAAAGGTTGTACGGATGCCGGAACCGAGGCTGAACCCGCAGATAACTTTGGCAGAATGGGGATATATCAGGTGCCGTCATCTCCCGCTCCGGTAACGGCGCAAAAGCCAGAACCGCCACCCCAGGGCAAGAAACCCCCGCCAGAGCCGGATAAGCCGCAGGATAAAAAATTACCATGGTATAAACGCTGGTTTCGCGGTGGAAAAGAGAAAGCTGAAGCGGCTGCTACGGCAGTGGCGGCCACCACCCGCAGCATGGCAGCGGATGGGGAAGCGCTGGTGATGCGTTACATTGGCGGTGGCGCTGCCAGCTCCGGGCGCTGGCTGGCGGCCCCAAATCCGTTGACGGTCGGGTTAATGGGATTGTTTTATTCACCGAAGCTGAATGAAGGCGAAGAAGACTACTTAAACTGCTATCGCCTGAGTGAGATTGCCGAACAGTTTGGCAAAGCCCCGACTCGTGTGCGTTTCCGCTGAATCAGAGATGAAAAAAGCGGCAGGATGACGGTTCAGGGGTATCACGTCAGCGCGGAAAGTGGTCTGGATAAAGTGCCGGTTCATATGATGAGGCTGAATCGGACCACGGGGAATTATGAATTCTGGGAACCGGGAGAACATCGGCCAACGATATTATGGACGCCGAACGAACAGGAATTTCAGGTTCCAGCTCATACCGGGAATGAAGAGCGGCCATTTATTCCGTCGCAAATCACCGTATTGCCAATCCCGGAAAAAGTGGGCAGCGATATTGAATCGTTGCCGATGCCGGAAGAGAAGGATTTCCGCGATTATATTCTGATCTTCCCGATCCCGAATATGCCGCCGGTGTATGTGTATTTGAGTAAACCTAGAAATGGATTGCCTCAAGATGGACACGACTATCATCCAGCCCCAAAAACAGAGGAAATTACTGGGGTTTCTGGGTTACGGTCAGCTAAGAAAAAAACGCCAAAACAAAGCGGAGGTGGTAAACGAGATAGATGGATCGATAGCAAAGGCCGCCGAATTTATGAATGGGACTCTCAACATGGTGAATTGGAGGTTTACCGGGTAAGTGATGGTGAGCACCTTTGCTCTGTAGATTATAAGACTGGGAAAGAGTTAAAGCCTGCTGTCAAAGGACGAAATATTAAACAGTATTTGTGAGGTATATAATGGGATTGAAATTAAGATTGGAGTGGTTTGATAAACAAACAGAATTAGGGGAAGGGTGTGAGTATTCCAAGGATTTTGGAGATAATGCTGATGTTATGGCTAGTGGGTTGGGAATATCAACAGAAGATAATATAAATAATGGCGGCTTTGATGTGGAATCTAAATGGGTGAGCGCTTTACAGCCTTACTTCTGTCATCAAATTGATTTATCAGCTTATGATTATCAAATCTCTTTTGATTATCGAGACTTGTGGTGAACAGAAATTCAGCGGATAGTGCGATAGTGAGCAATAAACCACTATCCGTGTTTAACATAGGTTTTGTTCCACATACGCCAGATTTTGTGTGTAAATGACTATCAACGTTGAAGCCCTAATTAATAGTTTGGGGAAAACCTATCAGGAGATTTTTGATGATGGATTAATTCCTTACAAAACTAAATAAAAAGGATATTTGGGGAGTGACCACATATCATTAGATATGATCAAAGAAGATGTATATCTAGCATTTAGAAGAGATAATAAGGCTTTATTTGTTGTAACAATTATTTTGTTTGATAGTGATAAATTATCATATCAATTCTTTAATGAATTACCACCGCCATTAATTCCTATGATGTCTCGTCAATGGATTCATGAACATTTTGGTGAACTTGAGAGGTCACATCCTCCGAAACATCAGTTTGGTTGGAAAGAATTATACACACTGCTTGATTTTCATATTCCTACGAGTATGCAGATATCTTATGAACTGCTTGAGCGTGTAGAATATATGACTTTTTTACCCACATCAGAAGTGGGTTGGTAATTAATAATAGATGGGAGGTTTTTTAAAAGCCAATTTATTTGCATATCCTAGAGTCAGTGGCTTACTTAGGACATTCCATTATAAAAATTTGAAGAACTATATTTTATGCCCCATGGCTCATTGCTTATTTCCATTGTGTTAATAATCTGAGGCGATATTGTATAGTTCTTCTTCATGTTAAGGAAAAACTCCTTTTTAATCTGTAGGTTAAAGAAACATTATACTTTCTGGATGCACAAATCTTTCTGGTACATAGAGATCATAATCATTCAGCCGGCAATACTCTTCCAACTGATAACTGGAATTAACACCAATTTTTCTATATATCCGTGCGATATGCGTTTCAACGGTGCGATAGGAGATATCCAACATTTTGCCCATTTGCTTACTGGTATACTTTTGTAAAAGAAGGAAAATAATATCCCATTCCCGCTGAGTAAATAAATCAGTCGGTGGCTGGAACAAAATAGATGCAGGGAGTTTTCCATGGTATAGACGGGTTAATGAATAGTCCTGAGCTTGCCAACCATGAAATATAACGCCTATACAACTTCCATCATCACGGTAAATAGGGTTTTTTTCACAAAAATAAGATGACAGAATTTGTTCTTTTCCATATACATGTGTTTCCAGTGAACATATTCTGTCTTCTCTTTCTATCACTTTTTTATCATGGAGCATGTATTCTTTGGCAAATTCAGCACCATCCCAGGGAAGTTCATACTCATAATGGCCTTCATAATTAAACGAATCTGGAAAATTTTGAAGATTTTTAAATGCCTGATTACCATAAATCCAGCATGAATTTTCATCTTTTATTCCCCATGGGTCATTACTTTGTTCTAATGTATTAATTACTTGAAGTGAAAGGGTTAATTTACTATTCATAGTATCATTTCTCTTTTTAAATTTAGGGCTAAGATATTGATATTTAAGTTTATGGTCGATCTAACGTTATGCTACCAATAGTGACAAATCTTTCTGGAATATAAAGATCAAATTTATTTTCTTTGCAGAAATCTTTTAATTCTGCATGCAATGGTAAATTAAATTTTCGGTAAATTGACTGAATATGATTAACCACATCTTCCGTACTTATCATTAATTCCTCGCTGATACTCTCTTCATCCAATGAACGAAGGGTCAGAAAGAGAACTTCCCATTCAGTTTGCGTCAGCGTGTCGTTAGGTGGTACGAATTGCAGTGCTGACGGAGAGGTTTTTTCATAATAATAGGCAACGGAAAAGTTTTCAGTTTTGTACATATGAAAAGTAATACCAATACAATTGCCATCTTCATCACAAAGTGGATATTTATTACAAAAATAGATTTGCTTAATCCTATGTTCTTCAAATGGATGGGTTTCTAATGAAGTAACTCGTTGCATGGTTTGAATAACTTTCTGATCCTGACGGTAGAACGCTTCTGCATATTCTGCAACAGGAGAAGGTAATTCACCGGTAGAAAGCCCGGTAATATCGAAATCTTCTGGTAGATTGAGTAGTTGATAAAAAGCGGAGTTGGCATAGATAAACCTTGATTGGCGATCTTTAGCGCCCCAAGGTTCGCTGCTTCTTTCCCACATGCGAATTAATTGTGGGGTAATATTACTGGGTTTGTTTTTTATCTGTTGCATTGTGACTCCTGAATGATTATTTCAGCCGTTAATCTGCAAGGTCTGCCTGCTAATTATACCTTCACTATACTTAAAATATCTTGACCACATAATAGAATATAATAACTTGCGCGTCAAAATACATATATTTATTAATTAATTCTTATTATTGTTTTGTATAGGAACTTTAATTACGGGTAAATATAATAATAAACACTATTCTATATGAAAATATTTAATAATGTTTACTTATAAAATAAATTAATGAATTTAATTTTTCAGTCATGAGTAATTAAGTGATATGTGTTAAGAATTTTCTGTCATAAACTGGGGGATGGAGAGAGCTACTCTTATAACGATGACATGTAATAGGATGAAGGAAGAGGTGTTATCTCTGGGCCAGAATAATGCGAATAAAATAGTATTTAATTGAAATAATGTGTGATTAATTAAAGAATGCTGCTTAAATAGAGTCTGCGAGATATTGTAATTCGATAAGACATATTTAGGAATTATCAGCATAATCAACTATATTGGCTTTTTAACTCAAAAACCGGGTTTGAAATTTTTGGCTGTTGGAATAATTAAACTTAAATAAAATTAAGGTTAGGTAAATTCTGATTAATTTAATTTTTGAAGAATAATGAAATAAAAAACTTACTTAAAATGGTATAGCTACAAGATATAAAATTGTATTTTAAGTTCAACTTAGATATTTGTAGCAACCGGAGCTTTACCCTATTTCCCGAAATTTGTCTCAATGGGTTTTTATTCAGTTCTGGGTGTTGGTTGGTAGTTTCAAATCCGTATTGCCTGAGTGAGATTGCCGAACAGTTTGGTCATGCCCCGATTCGTGCTCGTTTCCGCTGGATCAGAGATGAAGAAAGCAGCAGGATGACGGTTTAGGGGTCGTTGGTCTGGATAAAGTGCCTGGTTCATATAATGAGGCTGAATTGGGCCACCGGTAATTATGAATTCTGGGAGCCGGGAGAAAATCGGCCAACGATATTATGGATGCCGAACGAACAGGAGTTTCAGGTTCCAGCCCACACCGGGAATCAAGGTTTTTTTAAAAGCCAATTTAATTGCATATCCTAGAGTCAGTGGCTTATTTAGGACATCCCATTATAAAAATTTGAAGAACTATATTTTATGCCCCATGGCTCATTGCTTATTTCCATTGTGTTAATAATCTGAGGCGATATTGTATAGTTCTTCTTCATATTCATATGAAATCCTTTATAACCTATGACTTAAAGAAACATTTTACTTTCTGGATGCACAAATCTTTCTGGTACATAGAGATCATAATCATTCAGCCGGCAATACTCTTCCAACTGATAACTGGAATTAACACCAATTTTTCTATATATCCGTGCGATATGCGTTTCAACGGTGCGATAGGAGATATCTAACATTTTACCCATTTGCTTACTGGTATACTTTTGTAAAAGAAGGAAAATAATATCCCATTCACGCTGAGTAAATAAATCAGTCGGTGGCTGGAACATAATAGATGCAGGGAGTTTTCCATGGTATAGACGGGTTAAAGAATAGTCCTGAGCTTGCCAACCGTGATATAAAATACCCATACAACTTCCATCTTCATGATAAAGAGGATATTTCGCGAAAAAATAAGATGATAGAAACTTATCTTTCCCGTGTATCTGTGTTTGAAGGGAACATACTCTCTGTTCTATTTCCATCACTTTTTTATCGTGAGAAATAAATTCTTTGGCAAATTCAGCGCCAGCCCAGGGAAGCTCATCATCATAAAGCCCTTCATAATCAAACGATTCTTCAAAATTATGAAGTTTTTTTGATGCTGAATTACCATAAATATAACATGAATTTATATCTTTAATTCCCCAAGGGTCATTACTTTGCTGTAATGTATTAATTACTTGGGAAGAAAGGGCTAATTTACTATTCATAGTATCATTCCTCTTTTTAAATTTAGGGTTAAGATATTGATATTTAATTTTATGGTCGATCTAACGCTATGCTACCAATAGTGACAAATCTTTCTGGAACATAAAGATCAAATTTGTTTTCTTTGCAGAAATCTTTTAATTCTGCATGCAATGGTAAATTAAATTTTCGGTAAATTGACTGAATATGATTAACCACATCTTCCGTACTTATCATTAATTCCTCGCTGATACTCTCTTCATCCAATGAACGAAGGGTCAGAAAGAGAACTTCCCATTCAGTTTGCGTCAGCGTGTCGTTAGGTGGTACGAATTGCAGTGCTGACGGAGAGGTTTTTTCATAATAATAGGCAATGGAAAAGTTTTCAGTTTTGCACATATGAAAAGTAATACCAATACAATTGCCATCTTCATCACAAAGTGGATATTTATTACAAAAATAGATTTGCTTAATCCTATGCTCTTCAAATGGATGGGTTTCTAATGAAGTAACTCGTTGCATGGTTTGAATAACTTTCTGATCCTGACGGTAGAACGCTTCTGCATATTCTGCAACAGGAGAAGGTAATTCACCGGTAGAAAGCCCGGTAATATCGAAATCTTCTGGTAGATTGAGTAATTGATAAAAAGCGGAGTTGGCATAGATAAACCTTGATTGGCGATCTTTAGCGCCCCAAGGTTCGCTGCTTCTTTCCCACATGCGAATTAATTGTGGGGTAATATTACTGGGTTTGTTTTTTATCTGTTGCATTTTGACTCCTGAATGATTATTTCAGCCATTATCTGCGAGGGCTGCTTGCTAATTAGACATTCACTATACTTAAAATATCTTGAACTCATAATAGAATATAATAACTTTCGCGTCAAAATACATATGTTTATTAATTAAACCTTATTATTATTTTATATTGTAACTTTAATTTTGAGTAAATGTAACAAATAATACTATTTTATATAAAAATATTTTATGATGAATAGTAATCAGATAAATTAATGACTTTGATTTTTCAGTCATGAATAATTAAGTGACATGTGTTAAAAATTTTCTGTCATAAACCGGGGATGGAAAGCGCTATTCTTAAATTAAATCAAAGTTAGGTAAATTCTTCTTAATTTAATTTTTGGAGAATAATGAAATAAAAGGAGAGATTTCATGTGATAAATATAAATGGTTTGGATATATTTTCGGTCAAAAATTGTCGGGATATTTATTTTCATCAATTATATAAAAATAGTTAACCTTCTAAGTCATAAGAATATTTCATTATTCTTGCCTCGGACTAGACTGTGATTGGCGTAAGTTTCGGAGGAATTATTTTTACAATAATTCAATATGTTGATTATAAAATAGTATTATTTAATCTGAGGAAAGTATATGAATCCTAAGAATGATTTTAAAGCTTTTTCTATTAGTAATAATGCTAATGTAGTGAGTCAAGAAAAATATGAAAAAAGCCCGCCTTTAAAAATGGGTTTTCCACCAGAGAATATTACTACTCATTTGCTCAATAAGGTATTACGTCAGTCGTCAGCGATATCATCTGTACTGGCTAATTTTATTGCTACACAGTGTGGAGATGATGTTCTGGATGATGGGGACATAGCTAAACTCATCACACAATTAAGTAGAGCTTTAGAACAAAAAATCACAGCAACAGTTCCAAATGCCTCATTAATCCAAAAAGGAATAGTTCAACTTACAGATAAAACAGGCGATAGTCATTCATTGGCAGCAACTCAGAAATTTGTTTCTGATGTCAATAATAATGCTAACAGCAGATTAGTAAAAAACCAAAATGGTGCAGATATTCCTGATAAAAATGCGTTTGTGAAGAATATCGGTTTGTTGGAGACGGTAAATCAGGCTGCTAATGCTGTACCGAATAGTAGAAAAATTAACGGGAAGGTGTTAACCGGGGATGTCATTCTGAATGCCGGGGATGTGGGAGCATTTCGGCTCGGATTAACAGGAAAATACTCTGTTAATAACCAAGTCCCTTGGAATGCAGATACAGGATTATATGATTTATTGAACCCCGGAGTAGATTCTGCGCATGTTGCTCATTTCAATAATGGTGTTGGGAGTTGCCCCGCTTTTCAGTTGAAAGTGCGGTACAGGAATGGGGGAATTGCTTATCGTTCAGCCCGTGATAATTATGGTTTTGAGGAAGGTTGGATTGATATTTATACAACAAAAAATAAACCGACTGCGGCGGATATTGGGGCATATACAAAATCCGAAGGATCTGAATTTATCCAGGCAAAATATGTTACTCAAGCAAATATAAGTGATTTTACAGCATGGATAAGATCATTACCGCAGGGCGGTCATGCATTCAGATTTAGTGAAAATCATGGTGGCATTGGATATCCATGGTCAGGCGGTTATGTAACAAGAATGCATGACGTATGGGCTGGATTTATCGCACAGTATGGGCATACCGGTATTAGTTTCATCCATGGACATGATGGGGGCGGTGATACAAAAGTTAGCCGGCTTTGGACAGATAAAAATGCGCGTCCCGATGCTAATGGCAATCTCAGAGTATCCAGCTCAATTGTAGATATTCATCCTGACGGAACTTACGAGTTAACTAGCGAAGCTGAAGGCGTTACTGTTAAGCACATAGATACAGGGAAATATCGTATCAGCGGCTGCAACGGTTTTGCTAAAGATGGTGCGCGGGTAATTCATAGCGGTACTATTGTCCCAGCAGACAACAACGGGTTAAATCTTATTTGGGTTTATGAATCGGTAGACACATCCAACGGAGATATAACAATTGAATGTTACCACCGTCAAAATACAGATGCTCCAAGATTTGCTCAAAATAAGCGTGTCAAAAGCGTAATTGCAACAGGGGAAATCATTTATTACAATGATGGTGAGCTATGCGATATTCCAGATGGAAGAGTAATAAATGTTCGCGTGCAATTGCCTGAAAAACCATAATAATAATGTAATCAGGGCTATGTAGCCCTGTATTACTGCAAATCATTATGAATAATGGTAATTGATGTTAAAGTGCTAATTAATAATTTACTTATCATAGGGAGATTAATACTAAAATATACATCTGGGCACTAAAAAGTTAACTATTGTGATGAATTTAATAAGCGCTCAGTAAGGCGCTAAGAAACAGTACGGTTTATACACAATATATGAAAACAAGAATAAATATTTAATTTAAGATAGTAAAAATTTTTCCGGTATATAGTGATTAAAATTATTGGCCCGACAATATTCTTCCAGTTGTTGAGCGGAGTTAATATCTATCTTGCGATATATTCTAGCCATATAAGATTCAACAGTACGATAGGCAATATTCAATATCCGCCCGATCTGTCTTCTGGTATTTTTCTGTAGAAAGAGGAAAATGATATCCCATTCACGTTGAGTAAAAAGATCAGTCGGTGGTTGGAGAATAATGGAGGCGGGTAGTTTATCATGATATTGATACAGATGAGTTAATGAATAATTCTGAGCTTTCCAGCCATGATATATGACTCCTATACAGTTTCCGTCTTCATGATAAAAAGGAAATTTTTCGAAAAAATAAGATGACAGAACTTGTTCTCTGCCAAATATATGTGTTTCAACTGAACATATTCTTTGTTGTTTTTCTATCACTTTCTTATCATGCTTAATAAATTCTTCTGCAAATTTAGCACTATCCCAAGGAAGTTCATTCTCATAAAACCCCTCAAATTCAAATGAATTTGAAAAATTCTGAAGAGATTTTAATGCCAGATTGCCGTAAATAAAGCATGAATTTTTATCTTTGATTCCCCAAGGATCATTACTTGCTGCCAGTGTGTTGATAATTTGAGGTGATAGGGTGGTGTGATGGCTCATATTATAATTCCTTTTTCCACAGCTTTTGGACGTCAATCGTGGTATGTTTGAGTTGTGTCGTCAGTTTAATACTTTATTACCAGTAAAGACAAATTTTTTGAGAACATAATGATTATGACTATTTTATTACGAGGATTGTTTAATTATATATGCCATTGTAGATTAAATTCTTATTAAATTAGTTGCGGAGTTAATCTATTTATTTAATAAATAAACGTTAGCGGGCAATGGTTGATACGGGTTATTTGGGGCGAAAATCCGGCATCAGTAGAACTTTTTTAATACTGTTTGGAAGTACACCAAAGTCGCTGAAAATTTTGACAGCCCAATTTGATGCTTTTTTGTGCTTTCTGTCTTGTTTTTGTCCAATTGTAGCGTATAAAGATTGCATTAATTACACAAAATATGTACAAAAAATAAGTACAACTAACCAGAGAAGGAATTGAATTATGATCACGGTCACTTACAGCAGAGCTCGGGAAAACCTTGGGGTAGTCCTCGATCAAGCTATTGCTGGCGAACCAGTAGAGATAACCCGACGTAACAATGAATCCGCTATTGTGATCAGCAAAGCCAGTTTTGAAGAGTATTGTAAGGCAATGTTAAATGCGGAATTTTCACAGCTTATTGGTCAATTTGATGTAACTAACAAAGCTCTGACTAATAAATGATTAAGCACGTTACCTTGGCTGAAGTCATCGCTCTGCATGATTATCTTTTGCTGCACTATTGCGGGTATGGCCGACTCTGGTCTGAAAGAAATAAAACTATGTAGCTACGATATAGTGGCAGGATACGTAGTAATTGATTGAATATTATTCTGAAAATATAGCCCTGAATTCACAGGGTTATTTTTATTGGAAACTTAGTGAGAAATGTACAGAAGAATTGCAGCAGGTAAAACAACAGAGAACTGCCATGAAGAAGGGCAAAAATTGACTCTTGATGGTACGTTATTAAGGATTACCTATCCTGGCCCACCAAATTACGAAAACGTGGAAAACGGGGATATCCCTGAGACTTATTGGCGCTGCAACCGGATAAGACGATAGGATATGCTAAGGGTGCGCCAGAATGGGGGGAGCGTAACTTTATGCAGCTGGTAGTTCAGTCCGAATTTTATAACGAGTATCGAAGCCTTGTCGGGCATCGTGTAAGCGTAACTGGAACCATTATGTATGCGCGTTCCGGACATCACCATACACCAATCATGCTCGAAACCCAGCGGATTGAAGCTGCTAAATAATCTGGAGGTAGTAACGCAGGAAGTTCTGTTGAACAATATTAAATAAAGCCTCTATGGGGTTTATTTTTTTACTCATTGAAGTTGATGATAGATATTTATTGAATTGTCGGAAAGAGTGAAGGAAAAATAGTTTCTAGAGATTAAATATAGATTGTTGGATGTGTTTTTGACTCTAACATGTTGAATTTATTATTACTGTGATTATGTAAAAAATAATTAACTTTATAAGCAATGGGAATATATTATTATCATTTTTTTGTACTAGGTTTTAATTGGCATGAATTGCGAGAAATTGTCTATATAATAATTTAATATGTTAATTATAAAATAATGTTATTTAATTCGAGGAGGATATATGAATCCTAAGAATGATTTTAAGGCTTTTTCTATTAGTGATAATGCGAATGTAGTGAGTCAGGAAAAGTATGAAGAAAGTCAGAATTTGCAGGCAGGGTTTCCACTAGAGAATATTACTACGCATTCGTTAAATAAGGTATTACGCCAATCGTCAACAATAGCCTCTGTTGTGGCTGATTTTATTGCGATACAATCTGGTAATGATGTTTTGGATGATGGTGATACAGACAAACTCACCGTGCAATTAAACAGAGCGTTAGAACAAAAAATTTCAAGTATCTCTAACATTCCTGTTGGTTCTCCTATTCCGTGGCCGTTGCCTTATCCACCTGTTGACTATCTCATTTGTAACGGTGCATTTTTCAATAAATTACAGTATCCAAAGTTAGCAGAAGCTTATCCTGACGGCAGATTACCTGATCTAAGGGGAGAATTTATCCGTGGTTGGGACAGTGGTCGAAATGTGGATCCATCTCGTTCAATATTGTCATGGCAAGAAGGGTCTTATTTAGTACAAGAAATTAATAATCCACCTAATAATGTTGTTAACTTCTCGCTAAATAATAGAGCAGCACTAAACTGGGATGTTCCCGCCGGTAATGTGCAAGTAAATGGACGATCAGTATCAGCAACGGGAAATTTTATTGCGGGTGCAAATTTTGTTGGCGTTACTCGCCCCCGCAATATCGCATTTAACTACATAGTGAGAGCAGAATAATGACTGAATAAAAATACTCTTTACGTCATATTAGGAAAAGATGGAAGAGAAGAATAGTTTTCAGATGTTAAATGTAAACTTTGAATATATTTTCGATTCCAAAATATTTAACTACTTATTGTTATTAATTATATAAAACAGTTAATCTTATAATAAATAGGAATGCCGCATTATTATTTTTATGAACTAGACTTTGATTGATGTGAATTGCATAGGGAGTTTTTTACAATAACTTAATATGCTTATTTCATGTGAAAATTATTTAATTTAAGAGGAGTATATGAGCAAGGAAAATAATTTTAAGGCTTTATCTATTAATGATAATGCTAATGTCGTGAGTCAAGAAAGATATGAATAGAGCCAAATTCATCGATCAATTAAATTTGGGTAATAGCAATACATTAGCGGTTACACAAAAGCTTGTTCAGAAAATAATAAATTTATTACGTGAAGAAATTAATATACCTGTGGGTTCTCCTATCTCGTTGCCCTATTTTTCAGTAAAAGCTGTAAATTATTCAACTGGAGCGGAATGGTTAGCGGATTCTAGTTTTATAGGGGCGTCAAGACCACGAAACATGGTATTTAACTATATTGTAAGGGCAGCATAATGAACATATCTTTACTTGAAGAAATCCCGGTAGGAATACCTCTTCCTTGGCCGACTAACATACCACCAAATGGGTGGGCGAAATGTAATGGAGCTATCTTTGACAAATATTTATATCCAAAATTAGCGGAAGCTTATCCTAGTGGCGTATTACCCGATTTACGGGGTGAATTTATTCGTGGTTGGGATGATGGGCGTGGGGTGGACGTTAATCGATATCTACTTTCCAATCAACTGGCAGATATTGCTCCACATATTCACAGGATTGGCCGGATGTGGTCCAACTCAAATGCTGGAGCCGAGGGTTTGGGTACACCAAGCCGTATTCTCAATAGTGTCTACCAAAATGTTAACTACGGGATTGATTCTCGCGGACTAGGTATTGCTATCGGAATGGGATCTGGTGGTTTCGGTTATATGGATAATGCGGTTGCTGCTTCAACAGGAACAGAAACACGTCCGCGAAACGTAGCATTTAATTACATTGTGAGGATTGCCTGATGAATAAGGCTGTACTGGATAAAAATAATATTGCTATCAGTACCGGAAGTATCATTGTGTTTAATTACGATGCGATTACGCTGGAATATTTAAACAGTACTGATGAGTATCTTCCTGTTGGTGTCGGTCTTCCTGCTCATGCTTGCACAGATGCGCCACCTGATATTAAGGAGGGATATGTCGCTTGCCGTTCATCTGATTTAACCCATTGGCTGATTGTACCCGATTACCGTGGAAAAACAGCTTATAACAAGCAGACACGCTTGCCGCAGGAAGTTATTGAAATCGGTGAACTACCTGAAACCCTGACTTTTAAAGAACCCGTCACTGACTACGATAAGTGGGATGGTCAAGAGTGGGTAGCTGATAAAGACCTACTGAAATCCCATCAAATTGAAGAAGCCAAGCAGCAGAAAGCAACACGGTTACGACAAGCGAATGAAATATTGTCGTTACTCCAAGATTCTGTTGACTTGGAAATCTCGACAAAGTCCGAAGAAGCCGCTTTATTGGCATGGAAGAAATATCGGGTATTACTGAGCAGGGTAGATACTTCACAGGTTCCCGATGTTGAATGGCCGGAGGCGCCGGAGTGATAAACAGGGCCATTGTGGTTCTAATTGCTATTGATAGTTTTGTTAATAGATAGTCGCAGTGGAAAAATGTTTATTCAATTTTAAAAAACATATTTTGAAATCATATTATGAATGTGATTTAAATCGATAAAAAAGCTACCTGATGGCGGCTTCGGACCACCTGACAAACCTCGTTTAAAAGAACGGGGTTTGTTTCTTTTATGATGAAAAATATAGCATAGGGAGTGGCAGGAAGAGATGGAGGGAATAAAAGAAAAATAGTTTTCAGATGTTTAATATAAATTTTTGGATATATTTTTGACTCAAAAATGTTGAACTGATTATTTCTGTCATTATATAAAAAAGTTAACTTTGTAATTAATAAGGATGCCACGTTATTATTTTCCTGAACTATACTTTGATTGTCGTTAATTACAGAAGGTTGTTTTTACAACAATTCAATATATTGATTATAACATCATTTAATGTAAGGGATATATATGAGTTACAAGAGTGATTTTAAGGCTTTTTCTATTAATGATAATGCGAACGTAGTGAGTCAGAGAAAATATGAAGAAAGTGAGAGTTTGCTGGCTGGGTTTCCACCAAATGATGTTCCTACTCATATGTTAAATAAAGTATTACGTCAGGCATCAACGATATCATCTGTCGTGGCTGATTTTTAACCGGATTAAAACAGCCAATGAAATTCCTATCGGTTCTCCTATTCCGTGGCCGTTACCCCATCCACCTATTGGTTATTTCACTTGTAATGGTTCAGCTTTTAATAAATTACAGTACCCAAAATTAGCGGAAGCTTATCCTGATGGTAGATTACCTGATTTAAGAGGGGAGTTTATCCGGGGATGGGATGATGGAAGAGGGGTAGATTCATCTCGTTCATTATTGTCATGGCAGGAGGGATCTTATTTGTTACAGGATGTTAATCCAGTTAATAATGTTGTTAGTTTCTCATCTCATGATCGTGCGGCGCTAAAGTGGGATACTCCTCAAGATAAAGCTATTTCATTGGGGGCTAGGTATGTAAGTGCAAACGCATATAGATGGACTGCTAATACTGGTTTTATAGGAGTCTCAAAGCCACGCAATATCGCATTTAACTACATAGTGAGAGCAGTGTAGTGGTCTAAGAAAATTCTAATAGAGATAACCATTTATGAAAATGGTGAAAATATTTTAGAGTTTTCAACTAAAAATAACCCTTTTATAGGAAATAAAGGGTATCTACTAGATGAAATAAAATCCATGCTTAAGGATGGTAGGAAGCCAGATGTTATAAAAGCATCGGATTACCCTATGGATGTACCATCATTTGATATTTGTAGGCAGGTAATTTTAAAAAAAGATAACGGTGACGACTTAGTGCAGATGATAGAGGTCAACAAAAAAAGTGAAGTAATTGTTGCTGAATATAGTGAATATTCATTACTCAGAATGTCATGCAAAAAAGTAAAAATTATTTCCTGATGGAATTCTATGATTATCAATAATTAAATTTAGCATTAACAACCTATCTCCGGTCGGATATTTATTGGGGTTCATTTATGGCTTATATTGACGTACCAATGCGAACCATTCGTATGCACGGACCTTTAATTAAACGCTTTGGAAAAGAATTTAAATATAAAGCGTTGGATGCAAAAAAAGCAATTAATACTTGGTGCAACGGGTACTTGGGGCGGGGCTCTGGCTATGGTAGGCGCGTCAACGGCACTCGGCGGTGTTGTTCAAATGTTATCGCCACAGATGCCGGGTTTGGGAATGCGAGAGTCACCGGACAATAAATCCTCTTACGCATTTGGCGGCCCGGTTAACACAACGGTGCAGGGTAATCCGGTTGCTGTCTTGTACGGAACCCGTGAAATCGGTGGAGCTATCATTTCTGCCGGGATATATACCGAAGATCAACAGTAAATCACAAGCTAGGGATGGCTCACTATAAATAAATTCAGTAGCGTAATGTAATGGGTATATACATTTTGCTTTGGTATATTTTTGGCGGGCGCTTGGGACTATCTGTCTCTGGCGCGCTGGAGCAGATAGAAGAAAGCCCCAAATGATCTTTCAATCAATTTGAGGCCAATTCTTTATGCATAGCAACATAAGATTAGCCTCTTACACGCCGAAAGGCAAGGAGACGCTAACCATGAAACAGCAAAAAGCGATATTTATCGCCATCGTTATTTGTATTGCCGCTTTGGCGGCTGTGCTGGTCACGAGGAAGGACCTCTGTGAGGTTCGCATCCGAAGCGGTCAAACGGAGGTTGCTGTTTTCATGGATTACGAACCCAAGTAAGAGCAACGGCGGGGAGCAATCCCCGCCATCTCTGTTGTTGAGCATGGCTCTCAAGCGCCCTACCACCAGCCATTAATTGCTATCTCGTCATTTTATTCATGTCTAGCCGCTTAACAATCAGACTGAAATCACAGCAATCGGGTGTACACGACAGAGCGAAGCTAATCGGCGAGGAAGATGGATTTTACTGACCAACAACGAAGATGATGCCATATCGTTCAGTGTCGGCCTTGAGGGACAAATCCCGCTACCCGGTCACATCATCGGGGTTGCCAATAGAAATCGCGCCGGTAGAATTATCGGCGGCCGTATCAGTGCCGTGTCAGAACGTAACATCATATTAGACAGGATAGCTGATGTTAATGTCTTCTTGATTAGACCAAATGAATAAAAAATCATAAAAAGCACATTATGATTCGTTCAGATGTGTTTTTTTTATGTGAAAAATATTTTTCTGATGATGTTTTGAGGGGAAGAGATTGCCTGAAATAGATAATGTATATTTACACAGTGGTGCCAAAGTGTCGCCATTTTGCCGCCACTTTTCAATTTTTATGCCATCTCGACATTCAAAAAAGCCACCTTTCGGTGGCCTTTTCTTTTTCCCTAACTCACTGTTTTATCAGTGAATTTTATTTGGTGCCCAGGGCGGGACTTGAACCCGCACAGCCTTACAGCCGAGGGATTTTAAATCCCTTGTGTCTACCGATTTCACCACCTGGGCTGAATTTGGAGGCGCGTCCCGGAGTCGAACCGAGGTTGACGGATTTGCAATCCGCTGCATGGCCACTCTGCCAACGCGCCTTACTTATCAGCTATTAAGCTACCAATCATTATCCTAACTAGTAACTTGGAGCGGGAAACGAGACTCGAACTCGCGACCCCAACCTTGGCAAGGTTGTGCTCTACCAACTGAGCTATTCCCGCACCGCTTCGAACTGGCTGATTTACTTATTTGTTTTCGTAAATCTCATGTGCCGTTCGATGCGTTGCATTCTACTTACTTCACGTATTGAGTCAACACAATTATTGTTAGGGTGTGTTTGTTCGATGGTTTTTACGTCATTTCGATCAAGCTTCACGCAAGTCAGACCACGCCGCGTTGACATATTGAAACATTGACCAAAATGTCATCACTGTAGCAACATAAAGTAATATGAATCCACCCAGTTCGAATTCAAAATTAGGGCGCCATAATAAGGCAATTAAGGCCGCCATCTGTGCTGTTGTTTTTACCTTACCCATCCAGGAAACGGCAACGTTACTGCGCTTTCCTAATTCAGCCATCCATTCCCTGAGAGAAGAGATGATAATTTCACGTGCTATCATGGTTGCCGCGGGGAGTGTTATCCACCATGTATGATAATGCTCGGAAACCAATACTAATGCGGCGGCAACCATGATTTTGTCAGCGACAGGATCAAGAAATGCGCCAAAGCGAGTTGTCTGCTTCCAAAGACGGGCAAGAAAGCCGTCAAACCAGTCTGTCGCCGCAGCGACAACAAAAATTATGGCACAGACCATCGGCGCCCATTTGAATGGCAAATAAAATGCCAGAACAAAAAATGGGATCAGGGCGATACGGAATAGGGTGAGCCATGTTGGTATATTTAATTGCATAGTGCTTCTTAACTATCTGGCTATAGTGGAATTTATAAGTATGGTGCATCAATGCACCTAGTGTTTCAATGCATTATGAATTTTTTCTGCTAATGCATAGGAAATAGTCGGTACTTTTGCGATCTCTTCGACACTTGCGTTGCGTAAAGGCTGTAACCCCCCCATATATTTCAGTAACATTTGCCGGCGTTTTGGACCAACACCGGCAATAGATTCCAGCGTACTGGTTTTTCTCACTTTATCTCTCCGCTGGCGGTGCCCCGTTATCGCATGGTTATGTGATTCGTCACGGATATGTTGAATCACATGCAGGGCCGGTGAGTCCGGTGGCAGCGCCATACCTTCACCTTCTGCCGCGAAAAATAGCGTTTCAAGCCCGGCTTTGCGATCACTTCCTTTGGCAACGCCTATCAATTGTGGGCGTGTTTTGTCCCATTCAACATCAAGAGACTGGAATACATCTATTGCCTGAGCTAATTGCCCTTTACCGCCATCAATAAAAATAATGTCGGGGATTTTTGATTCATCCAATGCCTTTCCGTATCGACGGCGCAATACTTGATTCATGGCAGCGTAATCATCACCGGGCGTGATGCCACTAATATTATAGCGCCGATATTCAGAACGTAGTGGGCCATTACTGTCAAAAACAACACAAGATGCAACAGTTTGTTCCCCCATAGTGTGACTGATATCAAAACATTCCATTCTCTGAATTTTTACCAACTGAACTAAATGGGCGAGAGATTCTAGTCTTTGGTGAATGGTGGATTGTTGAGATAAGCGGGTAATCAACGCTGTTGCTGCATTTGTCCGGGCGAGCTTCAGATAACGAGCCCTATCTCCGCGAGGGCGGGTTTGAATATGAATTTTTCGACCAGATATTTCAGATAAAGAATCAGATAAAATATCTTTCTCTTGCAGAGCAAAATCCAGCAAAATTTCTGATGGCAAAGTCCGGTTTTGGCTACCTTGTAAATAAAATTGACCAAGAAATGTTTGCACAATCTCGTCGGGTTTTGTTCCGGCGGGTATTTTAGGGTAATAACTTCGGCTTCCCAGTACTTTGCCCTGACGTATAAACAGGACATGCAGACACGCCATGCCCGTTTCAAATGCAATGCTGATAACATCCAAGTCGTCGTCTGTGCCTGAAACAAATTGTCTTTCAGTGACCTGACGAACGGTTTGAATTTGATCGCGATATCTTGCAGCATCTTCAAACTTCAGTTGCTGGCTGGCTTCTTCCATTCGGCTAATCAATTTGGTTAAAACTTGCTGATCTTTGCCTGAAAGGAACAGGCGAATATAATCAACTTGTTGTTGATATTCTTCTTCACTTACCAACCCGTTAACGCAAGGTCCAAGACATCGGCCAATTTGATATTGAAGGCATGGCCGGGAGCGATTGCGGTAGACACTGTCCTCACATTGCCGGATAGGAAAAAGTTTTTGCAGTAAGATTAATGATTCACGTACTGCATAAGAGCTTGGAAATGGGCCAAAGTATTCACCTTTAGAATGTTTAGCGCCCCGATACATTGTCAGTCGCGGGTGTTTATCTGCGCTGAGAAAAATATAAGGATAAGATTTATCATCTCGCAGTAAAACGTTATATCGGGGCTGATAAAGCTTGATGTAATTATGCTCCAGTAACAACGCTTCGGTTTCTGTATGTGTGACAGTAACGTCTATTTGAGCAATGTTTTTAACCAGCGATTCGGTTTTACGGCTGGCGACCTGCGCCCGAAAATAACTGGAAAGCCGCTTTTTTAAATCTTTAGCTTTACCGACATAAATAACCGTTCCCGAGGTGTCATACATACGATAAACACCAGGCTGACTGGTTACTGTTTTTAAAAATGCTTTTGAATCAAATTGTTCCGTCACTATTTAACAGACTCTCTGTGTCGAACAGCCCATAACGTATTGCCATATGTGTTAATTCTACATCACCGTTGATATTGAGTTTACTAAACATTCTATAGCGATAGCTATTGATGGTCTTGGGGCTGAGGTTAAGTTGTTCAGAGATATCACTCACTTTTTGTCCTTTTGTGATCATCAGCATAATCTGTAATTCACGATCAGACAGGCAACTGAGTGGATTATCTGTCTGTGGGTTAATTTGGCTAAGGGCCATCTGTTGTGCAATATCGGGTGCGATATAGCGCTGCCCGGCATTAACCGTACGAATCGCATTGACCATATCCTGAGGGGTAGAGGCTTTACTGAGATACCCTCTGGCGCCTGCCTGCATCACCTTCATCGGTAATGGATTTTCAGTATAGATAGTCAACATAATTACCCGAACATCAGGATGGTAACGCAGGATTCTTTTTGTTGTCTCCAGGCCACCGATGCCTGGCATATTCATATCCATTAACACGATATCTACTTTATTCGTCCGGCACCATTTTATCGCGTCTTCACCACAATTGACTTCTCCTGTAACTGTTATCCCTTTCACGTCATCAAGAATACGTTTTACACCAACCCTGACCAATTCATGATCATCGACTAACAAAACATTTATCAAAAAAGTATCTCCAACTGGCCCTATGCTCATACATGAGCTTTCATTGATATTGCTTGTGAATTAAATTTGTTTCAGAAGAGTGAACTTCAGTAATCTATTTTTTGATTTTTAGTAAAAATTATATAAAACAATAGAATAGATAAATTATCGCAAAAATTCATCAGGAATGTGAATATTATACTTATATCTCTCAAAGACAAAAGAGAATTATCTTATATGGTAACATGTATTATTTATTTAAAACAATAACATCCCGCATATTCTGATTATCATAGAATTAATAACTGAAAAAATAGTTATAAAATAAATGATTTTAACAATTTCCCAACATTTATTTTTGTAGATATATTTACCATATGTATAAAAATAGGGGCTGGATTATGTGATATAATTATTATTTTCATGACGTAATTAGTACTTAAGCAGGTAACGACTATGGGTAACATTGATTTGGCTTCATCTTCCGATATCGAAATCTTGGCAACAGAAGTGACATGTTTAAAAATGTTGTTGGCTTCGGTTCTTAAAACGCTGGGGCAAGCTAATGCCGGGAAAGTTATACTGAACGTGGAGCGTGCTATTGCAGAAATGGGCGATGAAACACAAGCTAAGATATTTGAAAATACCGTCCAGCAAATAAAAGTGTTATACCGGCAGTAAAATAGGCTTCAGGGGTTGACGTTATTGCCCCTGTACATGTCACTTTTGGCATACCTTAAAAACGCGATAGAGAAAGGATAGGTAAGCAGGTGTGATAGGTGAAAAATCCTTAATCTATAATCATTGATGACAAACAGTAATAGATTTATTATTATCATGATGATTGATTTTTATTTTTATAAATATTTTTTCTTTTTATCATTGTTTTCGTTTGATTAAATAACTCATAGTAATTAACCAGATATAGAGTATACTAAATTGTAGTAGTCTGGTTTGGTATGTAAATATAGGAGAGTGCATATGTACAAAACTATTTTAGTACCGGTAGATATTTCAGAAGATGAACTAACGAGTAAAGCGGTTAAGCATGCACTGTCTTTAGCTAAAGAAACGGGTGCGCAGCTCCATATACTTCATGTGTTGCCAATCTCATCGGCGATTGTTAATGCATATTCATTAGGATATGAGGAAATTAGGGATAAAGCGACAATTAAAGCAGAAGATGATTTAAAAGTGCTGCTTGATAAGATGGATATTCCTGATGATAAGCTATCCTATTCCATTGCATTTGGTTCACCAAGAGACGAAATAACCGCAACTGCTATAGAAATTAATGCTGATCTTATTGTTATTGGATCAAGGAGACCCAATATCACAACGCATTTATTAGGATCTAATGCAGCAGGCGTTGTCAAATACTCGAAAATATCTGTTTTGGTTATCAGGTAAGATAGCTGAAATTTAGAGCCTATCCCAGTAGGCGTAATTGTTGCAGACTGTTCTTGTGAATGAACAGTGAGCATAGACAGTGTTCAGAAAACCGGGGCGTATACGGAGTACGTGAGGAGTGTTCGCTCTTTTTGACAAAATGGTAAATAAAATAGCCCTAATGGGATGGGCTCTTAATTAGGTAAATTGGTAAGCCATCTTAGTATGGCTTACCATTAGTTAAAACTGTTTAGTAAATCTTGATTTGGCTTCATTTTCATTGAGATTGCATGTGACTGTGCAGAATTATTGCGGATGAAATAATTATGGAAAAATTTACTGATAAACTGATTCGTCTGGATCATTTTCTATGGCGAGTGGCGCGTTTTTACCTTATCGCCGCCACATTTTTCTTTATTGGAATAATTCCGGGTGTGTTGGGTTTTTACCTGATAGAAGGGCACTCATTTTCTGAGTCTTTGCTTAACGCCTTATCTATGCTTGGAGCACAGGGGTTAGATCCTGCCCCTGTTAGTTTGCCTGGTAAATATTTTATTGCGATATATGGGTTATTTCTGGAAAGTGTGTTCTTGATTACTTTAGGGCTTGTTGTAACACCGTTCATCCACCGGATATTACACAAATGGCATCTTGACGTTGAGTAATGAAAAATGAGTTACACAGTAATTTGTTTGATTTAGTTAAACAACTCACAGCAAATAATGGAATATTTTATATACTCATTGAAGTAGTTCGGTTTGGTATATAAATATAGGAGTGCATATGTACAAGACTATTTTAGTGCCGGTGGAAATTTCAGAAGATGAATTGACCGATAAAGCGATTGCACATGCAGAGTATTTGGCTAAGTTGTCTAATGCCAATATACATCTTTTCCATTCCATTCCTGATGTACCGAGATTTTCAGTTAGTTATAGTTATCATTATGACTTGATCAACTCTTTTGCCAAGAAATCTATTGCAAGATCAGAAGAAGAACTGGCAAAAGTTGTTGAAAAAATAAACTTACCAAAAGAGCGGATCTCTTTCTCTGTCGCTTTTGGATCACCAAGAGACAAAGTATTATCAACAGCAAATGAGATTAAAGCCGATTTAATTATCATTGGCTCCAGGCGACCTAATATTTCGACGCATTTATTAGGTTCAAATGCTTCAGGAATTGTCGGATATGCGAATATTTCCGTTTTGGTAGTCAGGTAAGTTATTTATTTAGTAGTGAAAAGACTATCTTCTGTATTGTACCCATTGTTTAATATATATTGAGCTATTCAATACTTATGTGATAATCCGGTGCCTATATTCTGCACCGGATTTTTATATTTTAAAAAGAATGTTAAGTTTATTTTGGAGATAATTGATTTTAAATTATCCATATTTAATCGAAAAGTTGATCCAATAGGGTAAATTATACATTGAATATTGTGTTTAAAGTGAATGCGGTATAAATATATCTAACTAATCAGCAAGTTATGTGGTTGTGTCAAAAATAAGCATGATTTTCATTTATTGGCTATAGTTAATTCCAGTCAGGTGACTCTATTCGATAACTGGGTGAGGATAAAATATGTTAAAAAAGCTAACGGCTGAATTGCTTGGGACATTCGTGCTGGTTTTTGGGGGATGTGGTAGTGCTGTATTAGCTGCTGGATTTCCTGAATTAGGTATTGGCTTTGTTGGTGTCTCTTTAGCATCTGGTTTAACCATTGTGGCGATGGTGTATGCGGTAGGACATATTTCTGGCGGGCACTTTAATCCTGCGGTGACAATTGGCCTTTGGGCGGGGGGACGTTTTAGGGCCGCAGAAATTATTCCTTATATTATTTCTCAAGTTATAGGCGGTATTCTTGCGGCAGCTGTGTTGTATGTTATTGCCAGCGGACAAGCTGGTTTTGATGCGACAGCCAGTGGTTTTGCATCCAATGGTTATGGTGAGCATTCACCTGGTGGATTTTCACTTCAGTCAGCTATTATTGCTGAAGTTGTTTTGACGGCTATTTTCTTGCTTGTCATTATTGGTGTAACAGATAAACGAGCCTATGCGGGTTTTGCGCCATTAGCAATAGGTTTGGCGTTGACTTTAATTCACTTGGTCAGTATTCCTGTTACAAACACCTCGGTTAACCCGGCACGAAGCACTGCTGTTGCTATATTCCAGAATACCTGGGCTTTAGAGCAGTTATGGCTATTCTGGGTTATGCCGATTATTGGCGGGATTGTGGGTGGTGTTGTCTACAGGTTACTGCTCGCTGAAAAACAATGATTTTTACTGGTGGAGTGACTTTGCTTTAAGGCCACGCGATAGCGTGGCCTCTGTATATTAACCACTGCTCAATAATGCAATAACCTCCCTTTTATTGTTCGTTTTAACATCAATAATCTTTTGTCAGGTAAAATTAATGTGGTATCTCAACCTGCTTGTTAGATAGTCTTTCGTTTTAAAAGGAGCGTTTAGGAAGAAATGCAAATAAACAATATTTGTCTTATAGGTCGATTATGAGGCAACATAAAAGGGAAAGATCAAAATGATATTTTGAATAATAGGGTATGTCATTGAAACGAAAAATTAATTTTTTGGCGATTTATATTGGGTGTTTAAGTTTAATTGTTCCTTTATCTTCTTTTGCCGTTCCGGCTACATTTGAACAAGCTAAAACTGAACTGCGTCATCATGTTTATCATGATCAATTTAGATCAAAGACGGGAACATTGTATTGTGGCTGTCATTGGCAGTGGACGGGGAAGAGTGGGGGACGTGTCAATCTGTCTTCGTGTGGTTATCAAATCAGGTCACAACAGAATCGGAATCGGGCCGAACGGATTGAATGGGAACATATTGTTCCTGCCTGGGTTTTTGGGCATCAGCGGCAGTGTTGGCAAAAGGGAGGCAGGAAAAATTGTGTATCCACAGATCCGGTTTTCAGGGCAATGGAATCGGATATACATAATTTGTCTCCATCCATTGGTGAGGTTAACGGTGATCGCAGTAATTTCAGTTATGGAATGTTGCCAAAGAATAAACCGAATGATTATGGTGTTTGTACTAGCAAAGTCGATGCTAAATCTCGCACGTTCGAGCCGCGGGATGCAGTAAAAGGGCAAATTGCCCGGATCAATTTTTATATGCACGATCGTTACAACCTTTCTATGTCGCGTCAACAGCAGCAGTTATTTATGGCCTGGGATCGTCAATATCCACCAAATCAATGGGAACGGGAGAGAGATAACCGAATTGCCGGCATTATGGGGCATCATAATCCTTTTGTTACCGGTGAGCAGAAATGGGAATTATGGCATAAGAATTCAGCTATTGGTGTTTCACCCGCAGAGCAGAGAAAGGGGCAGGGAAAGCGTAATCAAACAGATACTCAGAAAAAACGAGTGTCATCTGATTCGTCACATACAGGATTAATCAAAGGTAATAACAATAGCAAAATTTATCATTTCTCTCATTGTCCAGGATATAAGGGGATTTTGGAGAAGAATGCTATTTATTTTCAAACAGAAGCTGAAGCAAAAAATGCTGGCTTCCGATTGGCTGGAAATTGTAAGCGTACTTAACAATACAGATAATTAACTATTGTTCTGTTGTCAGCAGCAGGCATCTTAATAAAATGGTTGCCATAGGGTGAAAAAAGATTACCTCAGATAGTGACTTTCTTACCCAATGGCAACCGAATATCGTAGTAAATAGATCAACACTTGCCAACAACAGCTATAAGTTAAAATTCCCATAAAAATAAACAGACAATACTATCGATTATTTTTAATGGAAAGTTTTTGGCTTATTTGTCATAACGTAAAGATTGTCATTATATTGTCATGATGATTCGTTAGTTGCGGCCTGAAATTAGTAAAGTAGAAATTGTCCCTTTTGCCTATATGCGTGGCCGAACGTTTGAAAATGCATTCGTGATCTTGGATGAAGCTCAGAATGTGACGATCAACCAGATGAAAATGTTTCTGACCCGGCTTGGGGAAAATGTCACGGTGATTGTGAACGGCGATATAAGCCAGTGTGATTTGCCTGCCGGAGTGACGTCAGGATTGCGTGATACCCCATGCTCTGTGCATAACGGCCACTGCGGTCGGGATGCAGCTCACGAATTGCGCATCCTTATCCTTTGCAGCGCTTTTACGCCAAACTTGAAAAACAGCGGCGTAAAAATAGGAAGAGAGAGAAAAAGCGGAAATAGGTGATCACAATCACCGAAATACGCATTAGGTTATTTATATGTGTGTTTTTTGTTATTTTTATTGTTTTTTTATGTTGCGATTTCTCGCTATTTTATATACATTGACACCCGTTAGAGTTATTAATTCACTACATTGACGGCTGATATTTTGCAAATAAAAGGCTGTCTTTGATCCGTTTTTGAGAAGGAGAAAGAACGTGATAGGAAATAGGGATTATTCAACAAGTGTACTGTCTGGTGAAGGGGATAGCGATTATGAGAAGTATATGCGCATTCCTGCGCTGCTCAATTTGCAAGTAACGCCAGAAGAGATGCTCCACCGCGATGAATTATTATTTCAGGTGGTTCATCAATCTACTGAGCTTTGGCTGAAACTGAGCAATAATGAGTTAGCTGAAGCGATAAAAAAGCTATCCAAGAAAGACTTTGTTGCTGCAACTGAATTAATTAAGCGGTCCAGCTATCCTATTGAGTTAATTACTAAGCAACTCGAAATGTTCAAATACATGACTCCGTATGACTTTCAGAAAGTCAGACCTGCATTAGGCAACGGCTCAGGCTTCGAATCTCCAGGCTGGAGGCGGTTGCAATCAGTTGGGCGGGAACTCCATCAAACTTTTATTCGTATTGTTAAATCTATGAGTATCGACCTGATGGGCGTTTATACCGAGGAAGACAAGTCGCCGCTTTATTTCCTAATGGAGGAGATGGTGAGCTGGGATGAAATGGTCAGTTTATGGCGCAGCAGACATTATAAAATCGCAATACGTACTATCGGACTTAACACGATAGGCACCAAGGGAACTCCGGTTGAAAAACTGACGGTGCTGATGAATAAGCAATTCTTTCCAGAACTGTGGGAATTGCGTACCGAAATGACTAATGCCAACAGTTACTAGTCGCTATGTATTCACCTCAAGCATTTCGGGACAATTATTTTAGCGGGTTGCATGGCCTTGTTCATCTTGCCAGTTGTAGTATTTCTCCTCGTTCTCAGTTCCTTGATGCAGCGATGGAAACGATGCTAGGTGATATGGCAAAAAATGAGCTGGCGTGGGTGTATTTCGAGCAGCAAACCGAACAGGCCAGGCGCTTGTTTGCTGAGTTTATAGGCGCAGATGCATCACAAATAGCGATTTTGCCAAACGCAACGATAGCTGCTTATCAGGTTATTTCAACGCTAGTAGCCAATTACGGAGAACAAATTCTTTGTACGGAAGATGAATTTCCGTCTCTGTCCCATGTTTGGTTGCAACAAGCGAATCGTGGACTCGTCACGCGTTGCATAGAAAGTCAGGTTTCAGACGAAAGTTTTGTCGCCATTACCCGCGCAATGTTGGGCAGCAATACATGTTTAGTTTCAGTACCGTTAGCCAGTTTCCGCACAGGTAGACGATACCCGGTCGAATTAATAACAGAACTCGCTAATCAATCACAAGTTCCAATATTAGTCGATGCATACCAAGGGCTAGGCGCTGAAAAAATTAATGTCAGTGAATTGAATTGTGATTACCTGATCTGCGGCAGCATGAAGTACATGTTAGGTTTGCCAGGTATTGCATTCCTTTATGTAAAAGATGGCATTCGTAACACCGTTGCACTGGGGCTGACTGGATGGCAAGGACGTAAAGAGCCATTTGCTTTTAACCCATCGTTGGTGGATTTCCCCGATTGCGCCAAACGATTTGAAACCGGAACTCCCGCTGTGCCCGCGCTTTATGCGGCAAGCAGCGCCTTAACTGCGCTTTTGACTTTAGATTTTGAGCAAGGTCGGCTGCATATTCAGACATTAGTTGAACTTGCTATCGACATTTTGGAAAAAGGCGACGTGACAATCGTAAAGGTCCCCGGAACATTATTTTCGGCGCATATTGCTTTACTTGTTCCAAATGTTCCTGCATTGGACAGGTACTTAAAGCAGCACAAGATAATTACAAGCCCGCGAGGTGAGATGCTCAGACTTGCGTTTCATCACTTTAATACGGCAGACGAAGTTGTTCAAACATGTAGATTGATTTGCGCGTACTTCAAAACCCAAATATGGTGAATATAGGTTAATTATTTCAATAAATTATAATAAAAGGAAAGTTTTACTGTGCTGGATATATTAGAACTTGAGCATCCAAAATTTACTAGTTTGCTTTGTGATTACAGTGATTCAGAAAAAATCACTATTAATCTTAGCATTCACACCATATTGCGGTTTGCCAAGGAAAATAAAACAACCTTCCCATATCAGGATGTTGTTCGCATGTATCATAAGACAGGTAAACATTTCGTTCCTGAATATTTTCTCGAGCTGTTGAATATTATTAGAAAAGAGTGCGCAAAATTAAACAGTGAGGAAATCGAGCAAGTCACACGTTTTTTGAATGTCTTGTTGGATAAATACGACGGTACTTATGACTACCGCTCTTATCTGGCGCTTGAACTGTTAAACATGCCTGATGACCAGACAGAGATTAAAGCATACGCAGAAGCGCAATCCCACATTGACCGTATGACGTTGCTGCTTACAGCGGATCTACTCAAATTTGAACTTGGCGGGTTAGAAACAGAGGAAAATTTCAGACATCAGTTGCCAGAACGTACTTTAGTTGAAAAACGTTGTGTTATGGCTTTAAAAGCGGTGACTCCATACGTACAACGGGCTAAGTTGTCCTATATTTCATCGGAATGTGTTATCGAATCAGCAAAACATTTTATTGCCGCAGTAGAGCAAAGGAAAACACACAACGATGAGCAAATGCTGATGACAACTAATTTACCTGTCTATCTCATTCACGACGAATATATGTTCATTCGGGTCTTACAAACGTTCGAATACACTTTCTCTTGGATTGCAGTTGGTTTGAGGGCGGCAATTGAAGCTTGCACTGATTCGCCTAGCCAGACAAGTATTCTGGTTGAAAGTTGCGAGAAAAAAATTAAAGAAGCCATCGGTTTTTTCCATTTACTGTCTTCTATGCGTGCAGAATCCTTTAAGGTGTTTCGTGCATATACTGAAGGCGCAAGCGCGATCCAATCAAGAAACTACAAGCGTATTGAATCACTATGCAGACAACCGGATGAGGATCGGTTGAACTCTATTGCTTACGGCTCTGTCCCTGAAGTTCAAGAAAAACTGTTGGCGCGGCCAAATAACTTAGACCTTGCATTGAGTCAAGCGCAACAGAGTGGTCGTTTCGATAGCAACGACTTTGGTGAGGTCAAACAAGCCATGAAAAGTTTTGCTACGACGTTGAAACGTTGGAAGCAAACCCATTATGGTCTTGCGATGAAGATGTTGGGTGAGGGCTCGGGTACTGGTTACACGGAAGGCACTCCTTACTTGGCTTCTGTCAAAGACATTCCTGTTTTTGAAACCCAGCTTGATAAGTAGATTACTAAGATGAATAGTTCAAATAAAACCAAGATTGCTATTATTGGCGCAGGTCCAGTTGGCCTGATTTTATCAGCTCGACTGGCTTCATTCGGTATTACGAGCATCGTGATGGATAAAGCCTCTTATCTGCTTCGAAAAGGTTCTAAAGCCTGCCTGATCCACGGCGATGCGCTAGAAGTACTTGATAAAGTCGGGTGTGGAGAACAGATTGCAAAAGAAGGGATTCATTGGCGGATAGCGCACACCTATATTCGAAATGTTGAAAGGATCACCCAAGAATACCCCGAACGTCCGGGTTATGGTGAATTTGTCAATATTTCCCAATACCGTATAGAGCAAGAGCTCGTTAAGCTGTTGGAAGCTAATCCCCTATGTGAACTCAGGTGGTCAAGTGAAGTCGTTGGTTATTCACAACAACAGGACAAGGTTAAGCTAGAGGTAAAACACTGTACCGGAACAGAGACCCTAGAATTTGATTATGTAATTGCCTGCGATGGAGTTAGAAGCACGTTACGCGATCTGACAGGGGTTAACTTTACCGGATACACTCACCAAGATCGTTTTTTAGTTACTGATATTAAAGCAAATATTGCTTTAACCAAAGAACGTCACTTTCATTTTGATCCTCAGTTTAATCCAGGCCGTCAGTTGGTGATGCATCCTCAGCCCGACAATATATGGCGTATCGACTGGCAATTGCCTCCAGATGCGGATATTGAAGCTGAAAAGAAAAATGGTCAACTAGACAAGCGTATCAAGTCTGTCATCGGTGATATTCCGTATCAGATTGACTGGATCAGTACCTATCGTTTTAACCAGCGAGTCGTGGAGAAGTTCAGACTCAATCGACTGTTTTTTGCTGGTGATGCGGCTCACTCATTTCCACCTTATGGCTCTCGCGGCATGAACAGCGGGATTCAAGACGCAGACAACCTGGCATGGAAATTGGCGCTAGTAATTAGAGGAAGCGCAGGGGATGAATTGTTGGATACTTATCATGAGGAAAGGTTCCTTGCAGCGAAAGAGAATTTGAGACTGACGGAAGCCACGATACAGTTCATGGTTCCGCCAACACCTTTGAAGCAAATCTGGCGTGACACCGTGCTGCGAATTTCAGAAGTCTGGAAACCGTTTCGTAAGCAAGTGAATCACGGGAAAATGACAGAACCTTTTACCTACGAATCTTCTAGTTTGATTGATTATAACCATCGGACACCCTATGTCGGTGCGTTCGCTCCGGATGTAGTGGTTTATATCGACGGAAAAAAAAGCCGCTTACGTAAGTTGTTCGGGGAAGGGTTTGTTTGTCTTTTTTGCGCAGACCCAAATAGGGTGAAGCAGTATTTAAATAAGCAAAGCCACACCTATAATGGTTTGGATTTTAGTTTGGTTACTGCTGTACCAAAAGGATATTTCTCGCCAAAAGTGGACGAGAGACTTATCAGTGTTACTTACGACGATATTCTGTTTTTTGAAACCCTGACAGAAAAACAAGATTCATTGTTTGTTATCCGTCCTGATGGCCATTTAGCCGGACATTACCTGCTTGATAACGCACCGTCTCTTAGTTTAATCCTGGAAAAAGTCAGTGGTACTGATTCCTTAACGTTTCAGCGTGAAGCATCATAAACGGAGATTAACTTATGTCGTCTACCCACAATACGCCAGAATTCGCATGGCTAAATGGTGAATGCGTGCCTTGGGAAAAGTGTACCTTACATGCCAGAACGCAGGGCGCTTTTTGGGGCGCAAATGTTTTTGAAGGTGTGCGAGTCTATTGGAATAAAACGGATAAGCAAATGTATATGTATCGGATACGAGAGCATATCAAGCGCCTGCGCGATTCCATGAAGTGTGTTGACATGCCTGTCACTTTCACAGATCAAGAGATTGTTGAAGCTTGCATCGACCTAGTACGAAAAAACAACTTTAAGCAACATGTGCATCTGGTTATCGCGCCTTATTTTGCGATGGGGAAAAACTTCGATCCACTTATTTATACCGAAGACACGGGTATGCATATTACAGCATTACCTATGCCAAGGTCTGCGCGTTATGACACAGGGATGACGGCTTCGTTTTCAACTTGGAGACGAATCAGTGACGATTCAATGCCGCCGAGGATTAAAACAGGAGCAAATTACCATAATAGCCGCTTAGCTCAGCATGAAGCGATGCGAAATGGTTTTGATACTGCGTTTTTTCTAAATCACAGAGGCACTGTGGCTGAAGGCCCTGGATCTTGCATCATGATGGTCAAAAATAACCGACTGATCACGCCGCCAGGTTCAGCAGGCGTACTTGAAGGGATTACGGTAGATAGCATTATAAGACTAGCGAAGGATAAGCTTTTGGTTGAATGTGAACGAAGAGAAATTGATCGTACCGAGTTGTATTTGGCTGATGAAGTTTTCACCTGTGGCACTCTCGCTGAAATCGTTCCTGTGATTAGTGTTGACCGAAAGTCTATTGGGGACGGGCGTCCTGGTTTGATGACCCGTAAGCTTCAGGTTGCTTATGAAGACGAGGTGATGTCGAATTCGACATCTGAATATTCAACCCCTGTCTATTAAACCCATAATAAGAATAAGGAAATCTTAATACGATGACATCTTCAATCTATGCGAAGTTCATGCAGGGGAAAGTTGAGATACTTGACCTTACAGCGCCGTTGTCAACGGAAACACCTGTGATCCGTTTGCCGCCTGAACGAGGGCAACCTTGGCCTTTTAAGTTGGAAAAAATAAGCCGTTATGACGAAAAAGGCAAAGAAGTTTATTGGAATAATATCCAGATGTCCGAGCATACAGGGACTCATTTTGATGCCCCTATCCATTGGCGGTCAGGCAAAGATTCTATCGATGTCTCAAGTGTACCTCCTAGGCACTTGGTCGCGCCTGCCGTTGTAATTGATGTATCTGATCAAGTAACAGTCCCAGATTTTTTACTCGAACGTGAACATGTCGATCAATGGTGCGAAGTCCATGGACCTTTACCTGAAGGTGGTTGGTTGTTATTCCGCTCAGGTTGGGACAGTCGAGACTCAGATGCTGATACCTTTCTTAATCATGGTCATACTCCAGGGGTAAGTGAAGCTTGTGCAAAATGGTTGGCTGAGCAAACACCAATTATAGGTATCGGGGTGGAGACTGTTGGAACCGACGCAGGTCAAGCCGGAAAATTTGAACAACCTTACCCCGTACACTGGTACTTTCATGGGGCGGGAAAATATGGCCTGACTCAGTTGAAGAACCTGGCAAAGTTACCGCCAACAGGTGCAGTGATCATGATAGCGCCGCTTCCCATTGTTGGTGGTTCAGGAAGCCCTTGCAGGGTGTTGGCGCTTGTTGAATAACACAAAGTTAATTTGCGAAGAGTTTTTAAGGAAAAGTCGATGTCTTCAAAGTACTGCTTGTTACTAGGAACAGAGAAAAACAGATTTCGTGCATTGGTTGCTACGGCTAGGGCAACCAACATGAAAATAGCGATCATGGCCCCAAGTGGTTATGTTAATGGAAACCGTTACGCTGATCTAGTGATTGAGGGTAACCCAGAAAACATTGAACAAGCTCTGGTTGCAGTACAGGCCTTTGCTGAGCGAGAAGGAATGCAACCAGGCGCAGTTGTTCCATTGACAGAAATGACGATAGCCCCGGGAGCTCGTATCGCGCAGTACTATAATTTAAATTATTTGTCTGAAAAAGCGCTGACATTAACCCGCAACAAATTTGAAATGCGTAAGGCTGCACATGCAGGTGGGTTGAACGTTCCGAAATTTGCACGTTTTAATCACCTTGAGCAGCTAGCGACCCTTGCTGAAGATTTTCCTTTTCCAGCAGTTGTAAAGCCGACCAACGCCGGGGGCAGTGAAGGTGTAACCTACGTAGCTGGCAAAGATGATTTGGCTAGTGCTTTTGCTAACTTGCGTCGAGTGACCGAAAATTATGGTAGTAAGTTTGGTATGGCAGATAACGACTATCAGATAGAACAGTTTGTCGATGCTAGAATTGAGCTTTCGGTTGAAGTACTAAATACTAAAACGGGAAGACGTGTATTGGCAGTGACCGATAAAGAACTGACCCCGTTGCCTCATTTTGTTGAAATCGGCCATTCCTTACCCAGTATAGAATCTGATAACGAAGCGCTTAAACAAGCAGCGCTTAAAGCCTGTGAAGTCTTGGATGTTGAACATGGTATAGCTCATGTTGAATTTATGATTGATCACAGTGGCAAGATTTACCTACTGGAGTTGAATGCGCGTACTCCAGGCGGCGGCATTCCTGAAATATTCGAGAAAATAGCTGGAGTGAATATGCTCGAGCTTCACTCTCGCTCTTATCTATACGATGAAGTTGAAGTACCTGCATATCACATGTCTGGACTAGCTGCGATTGGATTTATGAAAGCTAAGCAAGGGACGATTGAGCGAATTAAGTTGCCGGCTCAGCATGAGTTACCAAAAGAGGCGTTTGGACTACAACTTTGGACATCCGAAGGAGCTCGGGTCAATCCGCTATACAGCAACGCAGAACTTGAGGGTTATGTTGAATTCTTCTGGCCAGACTATGAGCTAAATGGAAAACCGAAAGAGTACCTGATGCTTACACAACAATTGACTGAACAAATTTTCGGAATGGGTGAAAGCTAATGAATATACTTATTTTACACCGAGTTAGGTACGTTGACGTACTTTACCATCAGTCTATCGATCACGAACTACATAATGTTTACTACATTGGTATCGAAGAAAATCTGAATGAAATCCCTGGCGATCTACGTTGTACAAAAATAGTAAGACCCGGCGTGGATGCTGTACACAAAGAAGTCCTCAAACAAATAGAAAATCTTGATGTTTGCTTTGATCACGTTGTTTCAATTAATGAGTTTGAATTGATTGAGGCTGCCTTGATACGAGAAAAGCTCAACATTGCGGGCCCTAAAGTGGCCGATGTCGAAAAAGTTCGAAACAAAATTGTGATGAAACACTGTGTTGGCGCTGCAAATATTCGTACTCCGCAGTACATGTCTTTGTCCGATTTTATGAACTCAGAACGACTAGCGATTCCTCCCTCTTCACCAGTTATTTTAAAGCCTCTGGATGGCGCTTCGTCAGTTGATGTGGTCAAGTTTGACAGTCAGAAAGTTTTGGAACAGGCGCTTATAGATCGCACAACTGGAATTGTGGCTCTTGATAAAGAAACACCTGAACGGATTGAAAACTTTGAAGTTGAAGAATTTGTATCCGGTCCTGTATTGCATATCGACGGCATGATCCGTAACGGACAAATAGAGATGATTGTCGTCAGCCAATATATCAATACATTGCTGGATTTTGCCAACGGCTATCCAGCAGGGTCTGTGCAGTTAGAAACCACGGAAGAGATGAAAACCTGGGCGCTTCAAATCCTAAATGCGGTTGATATATCTTTGGGGGCGTTCCACCTTGAAGCGATTCAAACAGATACAGGGCCGGTGTTTCTTGAAGTCGCTCATCGTATCGGGGGAGCTAGAATAGCTGAAACGTTGACGTTACAGACAGGGATTCATCCATCGATACTGGAACTTGGATTGTTGCTAGACCCAGACTTCAAATTCGAACTTAACTATGATACCGGGTACAAATATGCGTGGTTTATTGTGCCTGGACACCAGCTGCCAGGAAACTATGGCTTGGTGTCGGGGCATGAGTTTCTTTATGGCAAGGAAGAGGTTGTAATGCTGAATCAGCTTACGATACAACAACCTTTGGTCAAAGCGGTCACTTATAAAGAAAGTGAAATTCCGTTAGCCGGATTATTAAAAGCCAAATCCGCTAAAGAACTAACAGATCTGATTGATAGGTTGTTTGGACAGTTACAACTAATATCTGTCGATACTCCTTTGCCTTACAGCGAGTGTATACCCCAGAAAAAGAAACACGTTCTTGTGATTGGCAATATTCGCCAACCTCATAAGACACTGGAAGCACAGGGATATGCTATTTCTTGGATGTATAAAAAAGTACCTAATTTTACGCATGCGACTGAAGATCACAATCGTTGCGAGCGAATATTAATGTACAGCAACGAGTCTGCAACTCAGTTAATCAGTTTAGCGCGTTCAATTGATCAACTACAAAAAATCGATTCAGTTGTGTCTTTTCACGATGGAGCCCAGCTTGATGCATTGACTATTGCAAATGCTCTAGAGCTGCCTTTTAGTTTGTCAATGGGGGCTATAGTCAACACGAGAGATAAACAATTAAGTCGCCGGATTTTACGCGAAAAAAACCTGACAGAAGTGCAATCGGCGATAGCGGAGAATGAGCAAGATTTACATGATTTTTTCAAGATTTATCCACAAGTAAATAAAGTTATCGTTAAACCAGTTGCTGGTACAGGCAGTGAAAATGTTCGATCGCTAGAACGTAAAGAGCTTGAAACCGCTAACTTAGACAACGTTTACCCTGTGCTGGTGGAACAGTTTGTCGAAGGTCGCGAATTCAGTGTCGAAGCATTCATGCAAGAAGGCAAATGCCATATTTTTGCAATCACTGAAAAATTCAAACATGCGCAAAGTTTTATCGAGACAGGGCATTTGGTGCCTGCCCGTTTATCTAGCGATGAGCACGAGAAAATTGCTGCATTCATTGCCAAAGTGCTACCTGCTCTAGGGGTCGTGTCGGGTATTACGCACAGCGAAATTATGTTGGGTGAAAAGATAGAGCTAATAGAAACACACACTCGAGTAGGCGGAGATAGAATTTTTGACCTGGTACAGATGACGACAGGAATAGATATGTATCGTCTGCAAGCTCTGCAAAGTTTGGGTTTGCCTATCGGTGAAGACGAATTAACACCAAAACTAAACGGTAAACATGCGTGTATCAAATTTAAACTCAACGATCATCCTGGGAAAAAGGTGATTCGAGTAAACGGCGAGGAAGAAATCAAAAATTGGAGTGGTGTTGAAGATGTATCTATCACTCATCAGGCAGGTGAAGTATTGCCCCAAATAGGAAACAGCTTCGACCGCTCAGCCTCAGTGTTGGTGTTGTGCGACAGTGCTGAACAGGCGCTAAGTATTGCAGAGGAAGCCATTCAGAAACTTGAATTTGTTGTAGGTAAGTAGTGTAACCATAGGTTCATCCAAGTACTTAGTACTGTATCTAACTGAAGGGAAACATGAATGAAGTCGTTAGCAATTGCAGAGTTGTTCATCAATATAGGTAAAGCTATATTGCTACTGAGCTTTGCCAAATTTATGTATGATGAAACGGGTCAAATATGGCAAATCAGCTTAATCTTCATAGCTGAAATCTTGATCTCAACCATTTTACCAATATTGGTTGGCAAGTCGGTTGATAACCAAGGTATTAAAAAGGTGCTTATTGGTTCAGCCGTTTGTCATGTTGTCTTTTGTTTGGCAGGTGTATTGGCATTGACGCAATTGGGCATGTCCGTGTCGATTTTATTGCTAATATCGGTGTTTTTGAGTTTTCTTGGGCCAATTTCAAAAATGGCCTTATTCAGTGTTACACCACTTCTTTCCCAACATGATCGCTTAGAAAAAGATAACGGTACACTGACTTCCGCATTTCAGGGCGGTCAGTTGATTGGTATGGCCTTATCTGCCTGGTTGCTGGATAAGTTTGACTTTATAGCAATTTTGACATTTGTCGTCTGTCTATATAGTGCCGCGAGTTTTTTTTACTGGCGAGCAACAGCCAATTTGACGTTAGCTGAGTCTCCTTCAGATATAGATAAACGTGAAGATCCAGAAAACCTGTGGCAGTTGTTTAAAGCGAGTAAACCCTACATGCGCTATTTTGTTCTAAGTAATTTTGACTTCGTCACTGTAGCCATATTCAACATTATGCTGGTTTCCGTCGTCAGTCAGGCATTTGACGGCAGCACATACTGGCTTGCCGGATTAGATGCCTCATTCGCTATTGGTGCGTTTGTTGGTGGCGCTGTTATTGCGAAGCAAATAAGGAACAAAAGTACTTCTCTAAGAGATGTTATCGCTATTCAGGTCGCTTTTCTAATCTATCTAGGTTTATGTTTTACAGAACAGGCGGTCTATTTGATGCCGCTCGCGATTGTGAGTATCGGCTTGTTTCAAAGTTACTCCGGTATTTACTGGCGCACGCTGCTACATAAACAGCTGCCATCTCACATGATAGGTAGGCTAAGTAGTATTAAGTATATCGTATCCTCAGTACATATCGGGATTGTCGCCATGGTGGTCTCTTACGCACATGAATTAGGCTTCCAATACGCACTTGCAACCGCAGCTGTAATTACTATTGGTCAGATTTTATTTGTTGCAATCAGCATAAAACAATCACTAGCCATTGAAAGCAAATCCTCATCTTAGATGGACAAATGGCTCACTCTTAAAAGTTAGGGAAAAAATAAATGTTCAATATACAAGCAGTAATCAAAGAGCATGTAGTTGAAAATAAAAGGGAAAGCTTATGGAGCTATCTGGAAGAACGTCCCAATTACTTGATGCTAGATAAAAATGAGAATCACCATCCAATGGATGAAGATCTTTTTGAAGCGTTTCGAGCCTCATTAAAACCAGAGCATTTGTGTAATTATCCGGTGCTAAATAACTTATATAAAAAAATAGCCGAACTGGTTGGCGTTGAAGAGCGCAACATCTACCTCGGCTCGGGTTCAGACCTAGCGATAAAAGCATTATTTGATGCATGCTTAAGAGAGGGAGACCATGTGGTTTTACATAACCCTTGCTACTTTATGTTTGAAAACTATGCAAAGTATGCTGGGGTATCAATCTCGTCAACACCGGTCACTGAAGATTGGAAACCTGATGTAGCGGCTATTATCGATGCAGTCAAAGAAAATACCAAATTAGTGGTTGTAGAAGATCCGAGTGGTTTTGTCGGCACGCGTTTATCTTATTCCCAAATGCATGGCTTGGCTGAAGCGCTTTATAACAAGGGTGTGTTGCTGCTGATTGATGAAGCCTATCTATATGTAGAAGGAAAACAAAGCGCAAACCTGAATATCTTGCAGAAATTTCCGAACGTTATTTTGGCGCAAACCCTTTCTAAAGCTCATGGATTGGCAGGAGCAAGAGTCGGCTTTTTGATCGGAGAGACAGAGTTAATCGGCCATATTTCAAATGTCAGACCGTTATATGAGATTAGTGCGTTATCGGCATGGGCTGCGGAATGGCAGCTAGATCATCCTGAAGTGCTTGAACGTTTTCAGGAGAAGATGAGGCAGGCAAAAGCCTATATGAGAGAAGCTTTAACCGAAAGAAAACAGACTTTCAAAGATACTCACGGCAATTTCATGTTGGTACAGTTTGCCGGATACGATTCAAAAGAGATAGAACAATTGTTTCAAGAGCAGGGTATTTTAATCAGACGTCCGTTTGAACAGAGCAATTTAAAAGGTTGGCTGAGAGTAACCATTTCACAGCTCGAACATTGCGAAAAATTTATTTCGGCACTTGATATCGTTGTAGACAAATTGAACTTAAAAAAAATTTGATGAAGAGGGAATCATGACAGAGAAGGCCAGAGCCGTAGGGATCAACCATGTATCAATTGAAGTTGGTAACATTAATGAAGCCGCTGCATTTTATGGTGCGCTTATGCGCATTAAACCTGGGCCGTTATCAGAGACTGAGGGATCGATTGAACTGGGTGATCAGTTTATTGCCTTTACTTGCAGCCAAGGAGAACAAGCTCACAAACCTGGTCACTTTGGGTTCGTTGTTGATGATAAAGAAAAGGTTCGTGAGGCATTAAAGCAATTCAATATTGAACCTTTGCCTGGTCGATTTTTGGGTTTTCTGGATCCTTGGGGCAATCATATCGAAGTGGTCAGCTACGAGAATATTAAATTTACTAAGTCTCCTGGTGTTCTCAATGGTATGGGATTAGCAGACTTGAAGAAAAACGACCGTGCACAACGGGAGCTTGAAGAACAAGGTTATAGTGAGCCTTTATCTTCTTTGAACTCATAAGATTCAAGCAATGTATATACAAAAAGTATTTGAAGAAAATCGAATCTCTGTTTTGCATGACTTGATAGAGCAAAACCCTCTGGGGACTTTGACCGTCTATGGCAGTTATGGATTGAGTGCTGATCATCTGCCTTTTACTTTAGATAGGCATGGTTTAGAGCTAGGCGTGCTGAAAACACACATTGCACGCGGAAATCCTTTGCACAAAAGCGTGGCTGAAACTAATGAAGTGATGGTTATTTTCCAAGGACCAGACGCTTATATTTCACCTAGTTGGTTACCTAGACGACATATTAATGGTCGAGTTCAACCTAGTTGGGCTTACACGGCAGTTCATGCCATGTGTTCCATCAAGTTTATTGATGATGACAGTTGGATAAAGGCGCATTTTGAGCAATCCGTTAATTGTTTTGAAGCAGGATTACCGGATCCATGGCAAGTTGCAGAAGCACCGAAAGATTTCATAGACGGCTTAAAACAGCATGTCGTTGGGATCGAGCTGACTATTCACAATCTACTGGGAAAAAGGCAGTTGATGCAGCAACGTAACGTTGATGACCGCTTAGCCATTATAGAAGGCTTGCGTACTCAATCTGATCCTAGTGCACATCAGGTCGCAAAACAAATAGCACAAACCATTGAAAATTAAAAAAGAAAGGCAAAATCATTATGAATAATCCTACTATTAATGACTTATCCGAAACTTGTAGTGCAATTGTGTCGCAGCAGGCGCCGCTTCACATTGTAGAGGCGGCTTTACAGGCAGCTGAGGCAGAAAATAAAGAAATTGGTCAGCACTATGCTAAATATCTTTGCGACCGAGCGGTTATTACTACTATAGCCGAACCAAAACTTGAGGTATTTGCTTCTTACATGAAACAACACGGCTATACGGTATTAACTTATGACGAACTACAGCAATTGAAACAGCGTTACCCATATCACTGGTCTTTAGAGTTCAATCAGGATGGGTCGGGTGAAATTAAAGATCCTAAAGCCGATTTTCATAAATCATTTAAATTCGTTAAAGAACTGCTAGCATAGCGCTTGAACGACGACTGAGTATTTTCGTCCTCGGAGATCACCCAATAACATCCGTCGAGATTGGGTAATAACACTTGACTGGATCGCTGAATAACATTTATGGAGATCACTTTTGACCCGTTTTGTTATTCAGTGATCTCCATAAATGTTATTCAGAGTTTTATAATGGGCAGGATTTAATCTGTTATTAAAAGTCATTTTTTTAACTGATGGTGTTAATCGGTATAAAGTTTTAATCGTTGTTTTTATCACTTTTAACCCCTGTTTTTTGTTAAGTTTAATCATCATCGGATTACGCTTAACGAACGAAAATTATATCTACTTTTTATCTTTACTGACGCTGTTAAATAACTGGCGAGAAAACACTTTAATACTCATCTACTTGGATAATATCCTTTTACGTACAGATTTATTTTCAATTCACTATTAATGGTTAATGATCTTCGATTAAATGCGATTGATTTCCCTTTGAAAATGCTCATTTATTACGTTAAATCCGCTTTGATATAAGATTTTAATACGGCGGTATTCGCGTTTTTAAATTATTATAACAGGTTAGGTAAATATAAAATAAGTGGAATATAGAATCATTGATGAATAAATTAAACAGGGAAGAGTAAATAAAGTGAACTCTGCTATGCGTTTTATTATTGGCAGGATTTAACCTGTGATTAAAAATCATTTTTTAAACTGATGGTGTTAATCGATGTAAAATTTTTACGGTCATTTTTACCCTTTTTAACCCCAGTTTTTTATTAAGTTTAATCATCATCGGATTACGCTTAACGAACGCTAATCATATCCACTTTTTATCTTTACTGACGTTGTTAAATAACTGGCGAGAAAATGCTTTAATACTCATTTGTTCTGATAATATTCTTTTACGTACAGATTTATTTTCAATTTGTTATTAACGGTTAATGATTTTCGATTAAATGCGATTAACTATCCTCTGAAAAGTTGCATGTATTACGTTTAATCCGCCCTGATATAAAAGCTTTAACACTTCGGCATTCACGCTTTTAAATGATTATAGCAGGTCAGGTAAATGTAAAATAAGGGGAGGATAGGATCATTGATAAATGGATTAAACAGGGCAGGGTAAACAAAATGAATCCTGCCATGAGTTTTATAATGGGCAGGATTTAACCTGTGATTAAAAGTCGTTTTTTTAACTGATGGTGTTAATCGGTATAAAGTTTTAACCGTTGTTTTTATCACTTTTAACCCCTGCTTTCTTCAATTTAATCATTGTCGGATTACGTTTAACAAACACTAATTATATCCACTTTTTATCTTTGCTGACGCTGTTAAATAACCGGCGATAAAGCGTTTGATATCCATCTGTTCGGATGATATCCTTTTACGTGCTAATTTCTTTTCAACTTGCTATTAACGGTTATTGATTTTCGATTAAATATCATTAACTTTCTTTCTGAAAAACGGTATTTGTTGCATTTAATCCACCATGATATAAAGGCTTTAATACTGCGGTATTCGCGCTTTTAAATGATTATAGCAGGTCAGGTAAATATAAAATAAAGGGAGGATAGGAACACTAATAAATAAATTAAACAAGGCAGAGTAAATAAAGTGAATTCTGCCATGCGTTTTATTATTGGCAGGATTTAACCTGTGATTAAAATTCATTTTTTTAACTGATGGTGTTAATCGGTATAAAGTTTTAACCGTTGTTTTTACTCCTTTTACCACCGGTTTTTTATTAAGTTTACTCATCATTGGATTACGTTTAATGAACGCGGATTATATTCATTTTATCTTTACTGACGTTGTTAAATAATCGGCGAGAAAGCGCTTTAATATCCACCTATTTGGATAATATCCTTTTACGTGTGTTTTCTTTTCAACTCACTATTAACGGTTAATGATTTTCGATTAAATACCATTAACTGGCCTTTTAAAAAGGTGTATTTATTAAGTTAAATCCGTCCTTGATATAAAAGCTTTAATACTTTGGTATTCGTTTTTTTTAAATGATTAGGCAGGTCAGGAAAATATAAAATAAGTGGAGTATAGAATCGTGGATAAATGAACTAAACAGGACAGGGTAAAAAAGTGGGAACCAGTTCAGAGTTTTATAATGTGCAGGATTTAAACTTTTATTAAACGCTGTTTTTTAACGGATGGCTTTAATTGGTATAACTTTTTAACTGTTGTTTTTACCCCTTTTACAACCGGTTTTTTATTAAGTTTACTCATCATCGGATTATGTTTAATGGACGCGGATCATATTCATTTTATCTTTACTGACGCTGTTAAGTAGCTGGTGAGAAAGCACTTTAATACCTACCTATTCGGATAATATCCTTTTACATGTATTTTCTTTCCAACTCACTATTAACGGTTAATGATTTTCGATTAAATACCATTAACTGGCCTTTTAAAAAGGTGTATTTATTAAGTTAAATCCGTCCTTGATATAAAATATTTAATACTTTGGCATTCGTTTTTTTAAATGATTAGTCAGGTCAGGAAAATGTAAAATAAGTGGAATGTAGAATCGCGGATAAATGAATTAAACAGGACAGGGTAAAAAAGTGGGAACCAGTTCAGAGTTTTATAATGGGCAGGATTTAAACTGTTATTAAACGTTATTTTTTAACGGATGGCTTTAATTGGTATAGCTTTTTAACCGTTGTTTTTACTCCTTTTACCACCGGTTTTTTATTAAATTTACCCATCATAGGATTACGTTTAATGAACGCGGATCATATTCGATTTATCTTTACTGACGCTGTTAACTAATTGGTGAGAAAGTACTTTAATGCCTACCTATTCGGATAATATCTTTTTACGTGCGATTTCTTTTCAACTTGCGATTAATGGTTAATGATTTTCGATTAAATGCCATTGACTGTCCTTTTAAAAAGGCGCATTTATTGAGTTAAATCCTTCCTTGATATAAAAGCTTTAATACTTTGGCATTCGTTTTTTAAATGATTAAGCAGGTCAGTAAAATGTAAAATAAATGGAATGTAGAATCGTAGATAAACGAATTAAACAGGACAGGGTAAAAAAGTGGGAACCAGTTCAGAGTTTTATAATGGGCAGGATTTAATCTGTTATTAAACGTTGTTTTTTAACGGATGGCTTTAATTGGTATAGCTTTTTAACCGTTGTTTTTACTCCTTTTACCACCGGTTTTTTATTAAATTTACTCATCATAGGATTACGTTTAATGAACGCGGATCATATTCGATTTATCTTTACTGACGCTGTTAACTAATTGGTGAGAAAGTACTTTAATATCCACCTATTTAGATAATATCCTTTTACGTTCGATTTTTTTCAACTTGCGATTAATGATTTCCAATTGAATACCATTAACTATTCTTTTAAAAAGGTGCATTTATTGATTTAAATCCGTCCTTGATATGAAGTTTTAATACTTTGTTATTCGCGTTTTTAAATGATTAGGCAGGTCAGAAAAATGTAAAATAAGTGGAGTATAGGATCGTAGATAAACGAATTAAACAGGACAGGGTAAAAAAGTGAATCCCGCTATGAGTCTTATGATAGGCAGGATTTGAGCTACTATTAAAAGCCGTTTTTTTAACTTGTGGTTTTAAGCGATATGAGGTTTTAACCGTTGTTTTGACTCCTTTTACCACCGGTTTTTTATTAAGTTTAATTATCATAGGGTTACGTTTAATGAGCGCGGATCATATTCATTTTATCTTTACTGACGCTGTTAAATAATCGGCGAGAAAGCGCTTTACTACCTATCTATTTGGATAATATCCTTTTACGTGTGTTTTCTTTTCAACTTGCGATTAATGGTTAATGATTTCCGATTAAATGTAATTAATCTTCCTTTCATAAAATAAACTGCTTTCTTCATCTTCATATTGCCCGCAGAACTGAATATTGCAGCTAACCGTTTCCTCTTTCCGGACTGAGATGGCCCAGAACTCCAGCTCTCCCCAGGTGAACAGCCGTCCTGCCCAGGCCAGTTGCATTTACATGAGATTTATTTAACTCACATTGGAGAAAATAGTTGGAAGACTATATAGATCTTCCGGTTTTTTAATAACAGAAAGGTTAGAGATTATCTAATATAACCTGAGGTTTGCTTAAGAAGGGAACTAAGTGCCTGAGGCACGATCAAAGTTTTTGTCAAAGAAAACAAAATCGTGGAGATCCTCAGGCATGTTTAATTTAGAAGAACT